>JBDKHD010000141.1:0-8244 GCA_039797885.1 Pseudomonadota bacterium | reverse complement strand
AATCAAGCCCAAAGCCGTCATCACCAGTACGGTAAGAAAAAACTGGGCAACCAAAACGGTAGCGAAAGTCAGGTAGCTGGCCTGGCCGTCAAATTCAATGTTTTTGAGGCTGTAGCGTAGCAGCGGGAGGTTGCAGATCAGCAAGTTTAAGAGGCTGAAGCCGTATACAAAAACCCAAAAGCTCAGTGGTATCTTTTTACCCAGCCAGTCCGTAAAGCGCATGCGATTGCCTTGTTGTTGTGTCGTGATGAAAGCACGGCCATTCTACATCAATAGGCTTAAACGACAACATAGCCACTGGTGCGTGCGCGAGCTTGGAGTGTAAAAAGGAGGAGCAGTTCCGCGCGGGTTTATGGTGACAAAACGGGTAAATTTTTTACAAAGCAATCCAGTGTTTGTTTGCAGGTAGGCGACGGCAATACCCTAGACCCGCCCGCTTTCTGAAGGCATAATGCGTCCCCAATTTTTAGCCCTCTTTACTAAACATAAGGTGACCTAAGTGAGCCAAGATAAGCGCGAAGCCTGTTTGCAAAATTGGATGGAGCGTGAAGCCATCGCGGAATCCATGATCCCCCTGATCGGTGGTTTGTATCGCAACAAAAGCGTGGTAACCGCCATCTACGGTCGCCCCATCATCAACCGTTCGGTGATGGATCTGATGAAAGCCCACCGTTTTGTGCGCCATATGGAGCAAGACGAGCTTTCTGTGCAGGATACTTTCCCGCTGTTGACTGCGTTAAATGGTATGGATATTGGTCGCGCCAATATCGACATCGGCAAGCTGGCGGTAAAGTTCAAAAAAGAAGGCCAAGGCCGTGATCTGCAAAGCTTTTTAAAGACCGAGTTGGCGGATGTTATCGGTAACACCCAAGAAGACGGCGAAAACCGCGATGTGGTGCTTTATGGCTTTGGTCGTATCGGCCGCTTGCTGGCGCGCATTCTGATTGAAAAATCAGGTGGCGGTAAAGGCCTGCGTTTGCGCGCTATTGTGGTGCGTAAAGGTAAGGGAGAGGACTTGGTTAAACGCGCGTCTTTGCTGCGTCGTGACTCGGTACACGGTCCTTTCCGTGGCACCATTAGTATCGACGCTGAAAACGAAGTGATTATTGCCAACGGCAATTACATCAAAGTTATTTACGCCGCAAGCCCTGCGGAAGTGGACTACACCCAGTACGGCATCAAAAACGCCTTGGTTATCGACAACACGGGCGTATGGCGTGATGAAGCGGGCTTGGCTCAGCACTTAAACTGCAAAGGAGCAGCGCGCGTGCTGTTGACAGCCCCAGGTAAGGGCGATTTGAAAAACATCGTGTATGGCATCAATAACAACAGCATCGACAAAAACGATAAAATTTTGTCGGCGGCTTCTTGCACCACCAATGCCATCACCCCCATTTTGAAGGTGATTCAAGACCAGTACGGCATAAACAACGGCCACGTTGAAACCGTACACTCTTACACCAACGACCAAAACCTGATCGACAACTACCACAAAGGCGATCGTCGCGGCCGTAGCGCGCCTTTAAATATGGTGATCACCGAAACGGGCGCTGCCAAAGCCGTGGCCAAAGCCTTGCCAGAGCTGAAAGGTTTGCTTACTGGTAACGCCATTCGCGTGCCGACTCCCAACGTTTCTATGGCAATTTTGTCTTTGAACTTGAAACGTGAAACGACTGTGGATGAGGTTAATAACTTCCTGCGCGAGCAGTCTTTGCATTCTGAGTTGAACAAGCAAATCGACTGGGTGAGCTCCGCCGAAGTGGTATCGACCGACTTCGTAGGCAATAGCCACGCAGGTATCGTCGATGCCAAAGCCACTATCGTGAACGGCAGCCATCTGAACCTTTATGTTTGGTACGACAATGAGTACGGTTACAGCCGCCAAGTCGTGCGTATTGCGCAGCAAATTTGCGGCGTCGAATACCCCACCTTCCCCAAGCTGGCTTAAACGCCATCTTCTTAAAAGCCGCTCACTGAGCGGCTTTTTTATAGCTATTTCCATGGTGGTAGGAGTGTGCGTATTGGTGGTACATCGGGACTAATCCAAGAGGAGCGTTCGGGATAGAAACACAAAGCTTTGTAGATTATTTACAAGCTGCTCACTATACTTAGCGCGATTTTTAACTTGGGTTCAGTTCAGATTGTTGCCTTAGACTTAAACCCTTTTAGCCTAAGCAGCCCTGAACTATCACTGTGATTAGGCGAGTGTATGATCAAAATTAAAAAAGGTCTCGACTTACCTATTACCGGCAACCCTGAACAAGCCATCACCGCAGGGCAAAAAGTTACGCAAGTAGCGCTTTTGGGTGCGGATTATCATGGCATGAAGCCATCGATGCTGGTTCAGGAAGGTGATAGAGTCAAAAAAGGCCAGGTCATTTTTACTGACAAAAAAACCGAAGGTGTGCAGTTTACTGCCCCTGTTTCTGGTGTAGTGAAAGCCATCAACCGTGGCGATCGTCGCGTGTTTGTTTCTTTGGTCATTGCCGTTGACGGTAATGACGAAGTTACTTTTAACCAGTATGACGCAGCACAGCTTGCGTCCCTCAGCGCCGAAGAAGTGCAAAGCAATCTGGTGAACTCCGGTTTGTGGACTGCACTGCGCACTCGTCCTTTCTCGCGCACTCCGGCCTTGGGATCACGGCCCGAAGCCATTTTCGTTACGGCGATGGACACCAACCCCGTGGCGGCCAACCCTGAAGTGGTCATTGCTGAGCAAGCCGACGCCTTTAAAAATGGCTTGGTGGCTTTGAAGAAGCTGACCGACGGCAAGCTTTATGTTTGTCAAGCGCCAAGCGCCAAGATTCCTGTGGCCGGTGTTGAGGCCACTGCAGAATTTGCAGGTGTTCATCCTGCGGGTTTGGCGGGCACACACATTCATTTCCTGCACCCCGTGAGTGCATCGCGCACGGTCTGGAGCATTGGCTACCAAGACGTGATCGCTATTGGTTTGCTCTTTACTACGGGCAAGCTTTCCAATGAGCGCGTGGTGGCTTTAGCAGGCCCTCAAGTTAATAAGCCACGTTTGGTGCGTACTGTACTGGGCGCAGATTTAACTGAATTGCTTAAAGGCGAGCTGGCTTCAGGTGACAACCGAGTGATTTCAGGCTCGGTGTTTGGCGGTCGCACCGCAGAGCAAACCGATGCCTTTTTAGGGCGTTTTCACAACCAAATATCCGTATTGCGTGAAGGCCGTGAGCGCCTGTTTATGCATTACTTCAGCTTAGGTTTTAACCGTTTCTCGGTGATGCCTATCTACCTGTCGAAGTTGCTTCCCAAAAAGCTGGCTTTCACCACCTCGACCATGGGCAGTGAGCGTGCCATGGTTCCAGTGGGGTCTTACGAAAAAGTCATGCCCTTGGACATTCTGCCCACTCAACTACTGCGTGCCTTGATTGTGCGCGATGTGGATATGGCAGTGGGCTTGGGCGCTCTGGAATTGGACGAAGAAGACTTGGCGCTTTGTACTTTCGTATGCCCAGGCAAATACGAGTACGGTCCTATTTTGCGTAAAAATCTCACTCAAATTCAGGCGGAGGGTTAAGCATGGGCTTACGTTCGATGTTTGATAAGCTTGCTCCCAAGTTTGAAAAAGGTGGCAAGTACGAAAAAATGTACCCGCTCTATGAAGCGGTGGATACGGGCTTTTACTCGCCTGCCAATGTGACGCAAAGCAGCTCTCATGTGCGCGATGGTATCGACCTAAAACGCATAATGATTACCGTTTGGCTCTGTACTTTTCCTGCCTTGTTCTTTGGCATGTACAACATTGGCTTGCAGGCCAATACCGCCATTGCCTTGGGCAACGGTGCAGTGCTTGAAGGCTGGCGCGAAAGCCTAATCTGGCTGTTGGGTGGCGCTGGCCACAACGCCGCCAGTTTCTGGGATAACCTCAGCTTTGGCGCGGCTTACTTCCTGCCCATCTACGCTGTGACTTTCATTGTCGGTGGTTTCTGGGAAGTACTCTTTGCCACCATTCGCCGTCATGAAGTCAACGAAGGTTTCTTTGTTACCTCCATTTTGTTTGCCCTTATTTTGCCGCCCACTATTCCTTTATGGCAGGTGGCTTTGGGTATCAGCTTTGGTGTGGTGATCGGTAAAGAAATTTTTGGCGGCACGGGTAAAAACTTTATCAACCCCGCTTTGGCTGGTCGTGCCTTCTTGTTCTTTGCTTATCCTGCACAGATGTCAGGCAATGCGGTGTGGACAGCCGCTGATGGTTTCACCGGTGCCACCGCGCTGAGCAAAATCTCGGAGTTTGGTTTGCAAAACTCCGATTTGACTTGGCTGGATGCCTTCTTTGGCTTTATGCAGGGCTCTATCGGTGAAACCAGCACCCTGGCCATCTTAATTGGCGGTGGTGCTTTGGTACTGATGGGCATTGCCTCCTTCCGAATTGTTGCAGGTGTGATGATCGGCATGGTGCTGACCACTCTGCTGTTTAACGCCATCGGCTCAGACACCAACCCCATGTTTGCCGTGCCTTGGTACTGGCATTTTGTTTTGGGTGGCTTTGCTTTTGGTATGTTCTTTATGGCGACCGACCCTGTGTCTGCGTCCATGACCAATACTGGCAAATGGATTTTCGGTGCACTCATTGGCTTTATGGTCATCATGATTCGCGTGGTCAACCCTGCTTTTCCAGAAGGCATGATGCTGGCCATTCTTTTTGCCAACCTGTTTGCGCCCTTGATCGATTACTTTGTTGTCAAAGCCAATATGAAGAGGAGAGCAGCTCGTGGCCTTTAATAAAGACAGTATCACTGGCACCGTCATTATTGCACTGGTGCTGTGCTTGGTTTGCTCTGTGATTGTGGCAGGCTCAGCCGTAAGTCTAAGCGACTTGCAAAAGCAAAATAAAACCAACGAAAAGCGCGTAGCTGTCCTGCAAATTGCGGGTGTCTACGATGCGAAAAAAACCGTAGATGAGCAGTTTGAAAACGTCACTGCGCGCGTGGTTAACCTTGAAGAAGGTCGCTACGCCAATGATGACGAGCTGGCTGCATTGAAAGCCGCAGGCTACAACCCTGCAAGCTTCGATCATTACAAAGCGGCTAAAGACCCAGCCTTTTCTCATGCTCTTAAAAGTGACGAAGACCCCTCCAGCATCAAACGCTTAGGCAAGTTTGCCAATGTGTTTTTGGTGAAGCTGACTGATGGCTCACAAGAGATGGTTATTCCAGTGCACGGCTATGGCCTGTGGTCTACCTTATACGGCTTTGTCGCCTTAAAAGATGACCTTAACACCTTAGTGGGTTTAGGCTTTTACTCTCATGCCGAAACCCCCGGCTTAGGCGGTGAAGTAGATAATCCTAAATGGAAAGCTCTGTGGCCTGGCAAAAAACTGTACAAAGAAGGCGACAAAGTGGCGCTGACTGTCATTAAAGGCCATGCCGAAGCCAGCGATCCTTACCATGTGGATGGTTTGTCGGGTGCGTCTTTAACCAGTCGTGGCGTTGACCACTTAGTGAAGTTCTGGCTCGGCGAGCAGGGCTTTGGCAAATTCATTACCAACTTAAAAGCACAAGGGGTGTAGCATGGCGTCTTTTGCTGATATGAAAAAAGCGCTGGTTGATCCGCTTTTTAATAACAACCCCATTACGGTTCAAATCTTAGGTATCTGTTCTGCATTGGCAGTGACCTCCAGCCTAAAAGTGACCTTAGTAATGTGTGTGGCCTTAACTTTAGTAACGGCCTTCTCCAGTATGTTTATCTCCCTAGTACGCGGTGTTATTCCGAACAGTATCCGTATTATTGTGCAGATGACCATTATCGCGTCTTTGGTGATTGTGGTGGACCAAATTCTGAAAGCCTACACCTATGAAGTGAGTAAACAGCTGTCGGTATTCGTTGGTTTGATTATCACTAACTGTATCGTAATGGGCCGTGCGGAAGCCTATGCCATGTCAAATGGCCCGGCGCTGAGCTTTATGGACGGTATTGGTAACGGCTTGGGCTATTCCATTCTGCTGATTATGGTGGCGGTCGTGCGTGAGCTATTTGGCGCCGGAAAATTGTTGGGTGAAGTGATTCTGCCTGTGGTCACCGACGGTGGCTGGTATATCCCTAACGGCCTGCTATTGCTGCCTCCTTCTGCGTTCTTTGTCATTGGTGGTTATATCTGCCTCATCCGTTTGTATCGCAAAGATATGCAGGAAAAAGCCGATTTCGCCATCATGCCTAACACTGAACAATCTGGGGGTCACTAATGGAACACTATATTAGCCTCTTTGTCCGCGCGGTTTTCATTGAAAACATGGCGTTGGCATTCTTCTTGGGCATGTGTACCTTTTTGGCACTGTCTAAGAAAATTGAAACTGCGATTGGCTTAGGTATCGCGGTCATCATCGTGATGACGATTACCGTTCCAGCCAACAACCTGATTAACACTTACCTGTTAAAGGAAGGTTCTTGGGCTTGGATGGGCGAAGAATATGCCAGTATTGACTTAAGCTTCTTAGGCTTAATCACCTACATCGGTGTGATCGCGGCCATCGTCCAAATTTTGGAAATGTTCTTGGATAAGTACGTGCCTTCTTTGTACAACGCTTTGGGTATTTTCTTACCCTTGATCACAGTGAACTGCGCCATCATGGGCGGTGTGCTGTTCATGGTCGAGCGTGACTACAACTTCGCTGAAAGTGCGGTTTATGGTGTGGGTGCAGGCTTTGGCTGGATGCTGGCCATCGTTGCTTTGGCGGCCATTCGTGAAAAGCTCAAATACAGCGATGTGCCTGCGCCATTGCAAGGTATAGGTATTACCTTCTTTGCGGCGGGCTTAATGGCTTTGGGCTTCATGTCCTTCTCTGGCGTATCTTTATAAGGAGTAGGGAAAGTGAGTGAAACTGGAATTATTGTATTAGGCGTAGTGATGTTCACCGTGATTGTTATATCACTGGTGGCCTTCATTCTTGCCGCTCGTGCCCGCTTGGTGAGCACAGGTTTAGTTAAAATTTTAGTCAACGACGAAAAAACCGTTGAAACCGAAGCAGGCGGCAAATTGCTGCAAACTTTGGCAGGCAAAAATATCTTCCTGTCTTCAGCCTGCGGCGGTGGCGGCACTTGCGGCCAATGTAAGTGCGTGGTGAAAAGCGGTGGTGGCGATATTCTGCCCACAGAAATGGCACACTTCACCAAAGGCGAAGCACGCGAAGGCTGGCGTTTATCTTGCCAAGTGGCGGTGAAGCAAGACTTAGTTGTGCATGTGCCTGAAGAAGTTTTCGGCGTGAAAAAGTGGGAAACCACCGTGGTATCCAACCCCAACGTGGCTACTTTTATCAAAGAACTGACATTGAAATTGCCCGAAGGCGAAAATGTGAATTTCCGTGCAGGCGGCTATGTGCAGCTGGAATGCCCACCCTATGAAATCGCCTTCAAAGACTTCGATATTCAAGAAAAATATCGTGGCGACTGGGAGCATTTTCAATTCTTTGACTTAAAAGTCGTGAACAAAGAAAACACCATTCGCGCCTACTCGATGGCGAACTACCCAGAAGAAAAAGGCGTAGTGAAATTTAATATCCGTATTGCCACGCCACCACCCCACAGTGAAGGCATCCAATCGGGTATTATGTCCACCTACGTTTTCAACTTAAAACCTGGCGACAAAGTGATGGTGTACGGCCCCTTTGGTGAGTTCTTTGCAAAAGATACCGACGCCGAAATGGTCTTTATCGGTGGTGGTGCGGGCATGGCGCCTATGCGCTCACACATTTTCGACCAGCTGCGCCGCATCAAAACCAAGCGCAAAATGAGCTTCTGGTACGGTGCGCGTTCTGTTAAAGAACTGTTCTACAAAGAAGAATACGACCAGCTGGCTGGCGAAAATGAAAACTTCACTTGGCATGTGGCCATGTCCGACCCTCAGCCCGAGGATAACTGGACAGGTCTAACCGGTTTTATTCATAACGTCCTGTATGAGCAATACCTGAAGAACCACGCCGCGCCCGAAGACTGCGAGTTCTACATGTGTGGCCCACCCATCATGAACCAGTCGGTGATTAAGATGCTGATAGACCTTGGCGTCGAACCCGAAAACATCATGCTCGATGACTTCGGTGGCTAGAAAACTTTAGCCAAAAAAGCCCGCGATAGAAGCGGGCTTTTTTGTGGGTGGTGAATATGGCTATTGAACCAATAACCGCCTGCCTTTCTGAGGCTGTTCAAAATTCTGTGTCAGCTGATTACAGATCAATATGAGCGTCTAGCCGCCCCGCAAAATGAATCGACAACTGCGACAGCGTC
>JBDKHD010000140.1:0-6317 GCA_039797885.1 Pseudomonadota bacterium | reverse complement strand
GCCTAACGCTGGCTTTTCTGCTCTTGGGCATTACTTACATTTCCGTTGGCATTTATTTTGTCCCAGAAAACCGTGACATCAGTTTGCTGTTTTATTTAACCGCCATTCCTTATGGGATTTTTCAGCTTAACTGGCAACGGTTTTTGCTTTTAGCCTTGTACAGCATGACGCTGTACTCGGCAGTCATTTTTCGCCATTACTTGAAAAATCCCAGTGCTTGGCCTTTACCACAAGAGCTGACTTTAGCCACAGCTTTGCTTTTTTGTTTGCTGTTTTTTGTGGTATTAGGCAAGGAAGTAACGGTGCTGCGTAACCGTTATGTGCGCAAAAATGAAGAGCTCAAAGTCGCATTGAAACAAATTGAAGAGCTGGCCATCACGGACGAACTGACAGGCCTTTATAACCGCCGTTTTTTGCAGACAACCTTGGCCAGCCAGCGCGCGATTGCGCAGCGCGAGGGTTCGACTTTCGTGCTGGCCTTTGTCGATATCGACCACTTCAAAGCCATTAACGACCGCCATGGTCATGCTGTCGGCGATGAAGTGTTGGTGGAGCTGGCACGGCTGCTACACGGCTCGGTGCGTGAGATGGATCTGGTCGCTCGTTTTGGTGGTGAGGAGTTTGTTATTTTGCTGCGCGATATGACGGTGGATAGGGCGGTGCAACGCATGGAACGTATTCGTAAAAAAGTCGAAGAGCAGATATTTTCGACACTGGGCTTGCCTTTGACTATATCCGCAGGCTTAACCGAATATCGTGTACCTGAACCCATTGATGAGCTGATTTTGCGTGCCGATAAGCTTTTGTATCAGGCGAAAGAGATGGGGCGCAATCGGGTGGTGAGCGATCCTGCGCCCAAGCAATTGTCCTTGGCGCAGGACTTTTCCTAAAAGGCTAAAGCCTTATTCTTCATGACAGAGCAAAAATTCCAGCAGCGCTTTTTGCGCGTGCAGGCGATTTTCGGCTTCATCCCACACAACGGCTCTGGGGTCATCCAAGAGGTTGTCACTGATTTCTTCACCTCGGTGCGCAGGTAGGCAATGCATAAAGAGCACATCGGCGGCGGCTTTATCGAGCAAAGCGGAGTTGACCTGAAAACCGTTAAAGCATTTCATGCGTTCTTGGCTCTCGTCTTCTTGCCCCATTGAGGCCCACACGTCTGTTACCACCAAGTGCGCACCGCGTACGGCTTCTTCGGGGTTGCGTGTTAGGGTTACGCGAGAGTCTGCGCGCGCCATCACTTCGGCCTTGGGTTCGAAACCCTCGGGCACGGCAATGCGTAATTTGAAATCAAACTGAATGGCGGCGTTGATGTAGGACTGGCACATATTGTAGCCATCACCAATCCAAGCTACGGTTTTGCCCGCAATGCTGCCTCGGTGTTCGTAGAAGGTTTGCATGTCGGCCAAGAGCTGGCAGGGGTGGAAGTCGTCGGTCAGAGCGTTGATGACTGGCACCTTGGAGTACTGCGCAAAAAGCTCAACATCGGCGTGATCAAAGGTGCGAATCATCACCGCATCCACCATGCGCGATAGCACTCGGGCACTGTCTTCGATAGGCTCGCCACGACCAAGCTGAGTGTCGCGGGGTGAAAGGAAGATTGCATGGCCACCAAGCTGTGCCATGCCGGCCTCAAAGGATACGCGTGTGCGGGTGGAGGCTTTTTCAAAGAGCATACCCAGTACGCGGTTTTTCAGCGGCTCGTAGACTTGGCCGCTTTTGTGCATTTGTTTCAGTTCAATGGCGCGCTGGATAAGCCAATTCAGCTCTTCGGGGGAAAAATCCAGCAGGGTTAAAAAGTGTCTCACGATGCATCCTTAAGCCAAAGCTTTAATCAAAGCGCTGACTTTATCTAAAATTTGGTCGGCTTCGTCTTGCGTGATATTCAGCGGTGGCAGCAGGCGCACGACGTTGCCTGCGGTAACGTTCAAAAGCACGCCTTGCGCTAAAGCATCGGCCATCAAATTCGGGCAGTCTTTGCTCAGTACCAAGCCAATCATCAGACCATGACCACGAATATCTGTAAGCAGTGTGCCAGCTAAACGCGCGTTAAAGCCTTGACGCAGGTAATCGCCCATTTTTTTGGCATGAGCGCAGAGGTCTTCTTTTACAATGGTTTCGACAACGGCCAAAGCGGCGGCGCAGGCCAAGGGGTTGCCACCGTAGGTTGAGCCGTGGCTGCCAGGTTTGAACACTTCCGCCGCCACGCCGCGTGACAGGCATGCGCCAATAGGCACGCCGTTGCCTAAGCCTTTGGCGGTCGTGACGACATCAGGTAGGAAATCAAAGTTTTGATAGCAGAAGTAGTGGCCAGTGCGACCGTTACCCGTTTGCACTTCATCGAGCATCATTAGTAGTTGGTGCTCGTCACACAGTTTGCGCACCGCCTGTAAATACTCAGCGGAGGCCGTAGCCAAACCGCCTTCGCCTTGCACGGGCTCAAGCAGTACGGCAATGACGTTGGGGTTGGCTTTGACTATGGCCTCGATGGCGATGCTGTCCATGTAGGGCACGCGAATAAAGCCGTTGAGCAAGGGGCCAAATCCCGCCTGCACTTTAGCGTTACCCGTGGCCGCCAACGCGCCTAAGGTACGGCCGTGAAAAGCTTTTTGCATGACGATGATCGTGGGTTCTTCAACGCCTTTGTCATGGCCGTATTTGCGCGCCAGCTTGATGGCGGCTTCATTGGCTTCGGTGCCTGAGTTTGAAAAGAATACATTGTGCATGCCCGATACTTTGACTAAAGCCTGTGCCAGCTGTTCTTGGCGTTCAATGCTGTAAAGGTTGGAGGTGTGAATCAGCTCGCCTGCCTGCTTAACAATGGCGGCGGTCACAGCAGGGTGGGAATGCCCCAAGCCGCATACGGCAATGCCACTTAACGCATCCAAATAGCGTCGTCCTTCGGTGTCTGTCAGCCAGCTGCCTTGGCCTTGAGTAAACGTGACAGGTAAACGACCGTAGGTATTCATAATGGCTTGCATGGAAACTTCCTCTAAACACAAAAAGACAGCCGCGCTGTCTTGTAGGGGCAAGCATCATACGAGAGCCCAAGAGCTTTGTAAAATTGCCCGCTAGCGAGGCAAAGAGGAGAGGCTAACGTCCACCAAAAAGCGTCCTTTGATGGCTTTGCGGCCAATGAGCATGGGATATTTCATGCTGCCGCGATTGTTGAGGCTGACTTCGATGGGCCAGGTTTGTCCCGCTATGGCAACCTGAGTTTGAATGATATAGCGAATATTGCTAGCGCCGTTGGAGCTGACGATGGTGCGGCGGGCTAAAACAGGGGCTTCGCAGATGTGATCAAGAGTGTGCTTTTCATCATCAAACTGGATGTAAAATCGCACCCAGCGCTTGCCATCACGCATGAAAGGTTCGATGTGGTTGGCGTGGAGGCTTGAGGTGCAGGCTCCAGTATCGACTTTGGCGTAGCAACCTATTCCAAAGTCGATGAAGTCGACGTATTCGATGTAACCTAAGATGGCCTTAGTCATCACTGTCCATGCTGTCGGAGCCGCCACCTTCAACCGCCGCCGAAGACGCTGTGAAGTAGATTTTCTTGCGGCGCAGCGCCGATAAGTACACAGCCCATACTTTCTCGATGTCGCTTTCAGGCTGGATTGTGCCTTTGCAGGTTTTCACAAAATGTTCTTCTTCTGGCGTGGCAGGCTTGCGCGCACCCTCGTGTAGCGCTTTTAATGCCACACCTTTGCTCTCCAGCAATTGCGCTTGTACACGGGTAAAATCGCCAGAGCGCTGGAAGCCGTGTGGGTAATTGTGTGTATCAAAGAATTTCTTGTCGCTGGAAAAACTCTGCACCGAATTGCTTGTCATTCTACACCTACATATCCAAAGGTAATTTTGGGGCGGAGTATGGTCAGGCTGGATTTTATGGTAAAACAAAATATATTTATCGTTTAAGACACTTTTTTTTATTGATTATGGATACTGAATTACTCAAAACCTTTATGGAAGTCTCGCGTACGCGCCATTTCGGCCGTGCTGCGGAGAACCTATACCTGACTCAGTCGGCAGTCAGCTTTCGCATTCGTCAGCTGGAAAGCGTGCTGGGTGTCGAGCTGTTTTCGCGTCAGCGTAATAACATTCAGCTGACCGAGGCCGGGGAGAAGCTGATGCCCTTGGCAGAAAACAGTGTGCTTCTGGAACAGCGTATTCGCCAAGAAATTGCCGTCAGTACGGGAAAATCGATGCAGCTGATGCTGGCGGCAACGCCTAACCTGTGGGATTGCCTCTTACCCGGTTTTACGGTGCTATTGCAGTCGTTCCCTGATAGTGCTGTGAATGCTCAAGCGCACAGCTCAGGAAATTTGGTGCGACAGTTGAGCGAGCGCACACTGGATGTGGCCTTTATGTTGGATGCACCCAAGGTGGAGGATGTAGTGAGTCTTGAGCTGCTAACGCTACCGCTGTATCTGGTGGCAAGCGCCAATGCAAAGGGCAGCTGGCAAGAGTTGTTGCAGGAGCACTATGTGCAAGTGGATTGGGGAGTGGCCTTTCATTTGCAGCTTGCACAGGAGCTACGATTGGCGAAAGCCCCTGTGTTGCAGACAAATACAGGCCGCATTGCTCTGGAGTTTCTCTTGCATCAGGATGGTGCGGCCTTTTTGCCGCAGGCTTTGGTGCAGCCTTATGTGGAGCAGGGGCGAGTGCAGAGGGTGGCTGCGGCTCCGCAGTATCAACGTACTGTTTTTGCGTGTTTTCATGCGGCAAACAGTAAGGATGAGCTTATACGCAAAGCGTTACGGCAGTTTAGTGCGAAATATTCACTCAATCCGTAGGTATTTGTGCGTTTGTAGACTGAGTTTCCACTTAGGGTGAGCTAAACAATAGGCAACGGTGATTTGCGTATTGCCGGCGGACAGTCCTGCTAATGAGGCCGCAAGGTGGTCACTCGTTAGCAGTTGCGGGCGATAGTCGGCCATAGGCTGTAAGTAGTAGTGCTTGGCCTGAATGAAGTCGTACTTTTCAGGTAAGGCATTTGGCTGAGGGTAAACCAGCTTGAGCTCATGGCAGCGAGTAATGACCACTTCGGCAACTCCTTTGGGGCTGACACAGAGCCAGTCTATGCCGTTGGGCGCAGGCAGCGTGCCGTTGGTTTCAACACCCACCTCAAACCCTGCTTGGTGAAGAGCGTCTATTAAAGGCTTATCCAGCTGCAATAACGGCTCACCGCCCGTGCACACCACATAGGGCTGACCTTGCTGCATGCTAGGCCACAATGCAGCAATTTTTTCAGACAGCTGCTCTTTATTGTATACCCCACCGTTTTGGCCATCGGTGCCATTAAAGTCGGTGTCACAGAAGTTGCAAATCGACAACGCACGACTGTCTTCGCGGCCATTCCAAAGGTTGCATTTGCTAAAGCGGCAAAACACCGCAGGCCGCCCAGCCTGAGCGCCTTCCCCTTGCAGGGTGTAGAAGATCTCTTTCACCTTATAACGCGTTACCGTGCTCATGCTTACACCTCGTAGGAAAGAGGATCGGCGGCGTTATTTTCCGCAAAAGCTTCTAGGCGTTCGATGCACGAGCCGCACTTACCACAGGCTCGCCCTCGACCGTTGTAGCAGGTCCAAGTCTTGCCATAGTCCAACCCCATCTTTAAGCCAGCGGCCAAAATCTCGCCTTTGGTGCTATTTAAATAAGGCGTAACAATATCCACGGGCTCGTAGTTTGCGAGCTTAGCAACCTTATTCATGGCATGAACAAAGTCGGGGCGACAATCAGGATAAATAGCATGATCGCCAGAATGTGCGCCGTAATACACCTTGTGTGCGCCAATATCCACGGCGTAGCCAATGGCCAAAGACAGTAAGATCATATTGCGGTTGGGTACCACAGTAGACTTCATATTGGCCGCTTCGTAGTGGCCCTCTGGTATCTCGATACTGGATGTCAGCGACGAGCTCTGCAGCAGTTGATTGATGGCGGTGATATCAATGACGCGATGATGAACATCCAGTTCCAAGCACACCCGTTTGGCAAACTCTATTTCTTTGCTGTGCTTTTGTCCGTAGTTAAAAGTCAGCGCATAAAGATCGAAACCTTCCGACAAGGCTTTATTTAAGATAGTGAAAGAATCCATCCCACCTGAATAAATGACAACGGCTTTTTCCTTCATGCGTACCTCAATTTGCGTAAAAACAGCGCGCTAGTATACGCGCTAAATTATTTACCAAAACCCGTTGACGTCAAAAACAAACTCCCTATAATGCGCGGCTCTTGTCGGGCATGAAGCTGAATGTGAAAGCGAAAATCACGAAAGTGAGAAAAGTGAAAAACAGCAGTTGACTCGGGTGAAT
>JBDKHD010000139.1:0-19754 GCA_039797885.1 Pseudomonadota bacterium | reverse complement strand
TATGTGCTTTTTTATAATTTCGACCAGTTTTTAAAAGACCCTGTATGGCTGCTTCGTGTCTGGGAAGGCGGCATGTCTTTTCACGGCGGTTTATTAGGCGTGCTCATTGCGGTGGCTTGGTTTAGCCATAAATATAAAAAATCCTTTTTTGATGTCGGCGATTTTGTCGCGCCCTTTGTGCCTATTGGTTTAATGTTTGGCCGTATTGGTAATTTTATTGGCGGCGAACTTTGGGGGCGCATCGCCGACCCTGCCTCTGTGCCTTGGGCAATGGTGTTTCCGCGCGCGGGGGATTTACCACGTCATCCTTCGCAGCTTTATCAGGCTTTGGGTGAAGGCTTATTGCTTTTTATTGTGCTGTGGTTTTATTCCTCACGCCCGCGCCCACAAAAAGCCGTCGGCGCTATGTTTTTATTAGGCTACGGTGCTTGCCGCACTGTCGCCGAGTTTTTCCGCGAACCCGATGCGCAAGTAGGCTTTGATTTATTTGGCTGGCTCACCCGTGGGCAGCTGCTTAGCATCCCGATGATTTTTGTCGGGCTGATATTGCTGGTGTATGCCTATAAAACGCAGGGTGTTAAACGCTAAGCGTTGGGCGCTGGGCGTAAACGGATTTTATCGTAGCGGAGGCCAGTGGCCTCCATTGCTGAAATTGTGAGTAAAAAAACATGAAACAATACCTCGATTTAATGCGCCATGTGCGCGAGCACGGAGTGTTTAAAGCCGACCGCACTGGTACGGGCACTTACAGTTGCTTTGGTTATCAAATGCGTTTTGATTTAAGCCAAGGCTTTCCCATGGTCACCACCAAAAAACTGCATTTGCGCTCCATTATTCACGAGCTATTGTGGTTTTTAAGCGGCGACACCAACATTAAATACTTAAAAGAAAACAGTGTTTCTATTTGGGATGAATGGGCGGATGCCGAAGGTAATTTAGGCCCAGTGTACGGCTACCAATGGCGCAGCTGGCCAACCGCCGATGGCCGCCATATTGACCAAATTAGCCAAGTAGTGGAGCAGCTGAAAAATAATCCTGATTCACGCCGCATTATTGTCTCGGCTTGGAACGTTGGCGAAATTCAAAATATGGCGCTGCCGCCTTGCCATGCGTTTTTCCAATTTTATGTCGCCGAAGGCAAGCTCTCTTGCCAGCTGTACCAGCGCAGCGCTGATATTTTTCTTGGTGTTCCTTTTAATATCGCCAGCTACGCACTTTTGGTGCACATGCTGGCGCAGCAGTGTGGTTTGGAAGTCGGTGATTTTGTTTGGACAGGCGGAGATGTGCACCTCTATGCCAATCATTTAGAACAAACCGATTTGCAATTAAGCCGCGAACCGCTGCCGTTGCCGAAATTAATAATTAAGCGCAAACCCGCCAGCATTTTTGATTATAAATTTGAAGATTTTGAAATCGAAGGGTATCAAAGCCATGCGCATATTAAAGCGCCAGTGGCCGTTTAATGTTGGCATCGTAGCGGCGCCCATTGGGCGCCATATGGAGGCCCATGGCCTCCTCTACGGGAATTAAATAGAGAATAAAATATGCTTTCCATGATTATCGCGGCTGCCCAAAATCGCGTGATGGGCAAAGACAACCAAATGCCTTGGCATTTACCCAACGATTTGCAGTACTTTAAAAAAGTCACTATGGGCAAGCCGATGATTATGGGGCGTAAAACCTACGAAAGTTTGGGCAAACCTTTGCCCGGTCGCCCGCATATTATTATTACCCGCCAGCTAGATTATGTGCCGCCCAATGCCAACGAGCAGGTGCAGGTGGTGAGCACTATTGAGCAAGCCATCAGCGCGGCAGCGCAATTGTTAAAAAATTCAGCGCACGACGAAGCCATGGTGATAGGCGGTGCGGAAATCTGCACTTTAGCCTTTCCCTTTACTCAGCGTTTGTATTTAACCGAAGTGCATGCCGTGGTTGACGGTGATGTGTTTTTCCCTGAGTTTGATAAAAATAATTGGCAAGAAATAAGCAGAGAAAATCACGCAGCTTGTGAGAAAAACCCGTTCGATTACTCTTTTGTGGTGTATGAGAAACGCCCAGCGCCAAAGGTTTAACGCCCTGCGATATTTATGAAAGCACTCAAAATCTACGCTGGCAGCCATGCTCTAAACCACATAAAAAATAATGGCATAAAGCAAAGCGATATTAAAATGCTGCTGGCCGCTTCGGGCGGGCCAAAGTGGTTTGCCAATTATGCGATGGATAGGTTTTTACTGGGGGAGTGGTTTAAAAACCGCAGCGAGCCGTTGCATTTATTAGGCACTTCGGCGGGCGCATTTCGTATGGCCTGTTATGCACAAAATAATCCTGTCGCTGCCATCGAGCGCTTTTTAGAAGCTTATTTAAGCCAAGAATATTCGCTGAAACCCAGCGCGCAAGAAGTGGGGCAAGGGCTAAAGCGTATTGTCGATTTTATGCTGGGCGAGCAGGGCGTGCAGGAAATTTTGCACAACCCCATGATGAAATTAAATATCGTGGTAGCGCGCACCAAAGGCTTGGGCGCGGCGCAGCATAAAGCGCTGCAATCGGTGGGATTATTGGGCGCGATGCTGGGCAATGCGCTCACGCCTGCGGCCATGCGCCCCTTTGTTGAACGCGTGCTATTTCACACATCAGACGCTTTGCCTATTACTTATTTTCCGCATTTGCCTGTGCGCAAAGTGGCGCTCAATCAAGATAATTTATTGCCCGTTATTTGCGCTACAGGTTCCATTCCTGTGGTGATTCAGGGCGTTAAAAATATCGCTCATGCTCCCAAGGGCATGTACCGAGATGGCGGTGTCACGGACTACCAATTTGACCTGCCCTGCAAACCAAAAGATGGCTTAGTGCTCTACCCGCATTATTCAGCCAAACCTCCCAAAGGCGGCTGGTTTGATAAAGCCTTAGCTTGGCGTAAAGCGAAAATACAGAATTATTCACACACTATTATTTTGGCGCCCAGCCATGAATTTGCCGCAAGCTTGCCTGGCGGAAAAATCCCAGAACGCCAAGATTTTTACGACATCACCAACTATCCGCAAAGGCGCGCGCATTGGCAAAAATCGCTGAAACAAATGCAGCAATTAGGGGATGAGTTGGCTGAAATCGCCCAGCAAAATAAATGGGCAGAGGCGGTAGAGCCTCTGCCTTGGTGTTAAAGCTTAAACTCATGCTCAATGCTGAACGTGATGGTTTTTAAGCCAACAGGTAGAGGTGGGAAGGGTTCGGCGGCTTTAACGGCAGCTTGCATGGCTTGGTTAAATTCGCGGTGTTTGGAGGCTTGCACTTCACGCACAGCGGTGACGCTGCCTTCGGCATTGATGCTGACTTCAATTTTTACTTTGTCTTGTTTTTTCAGTACGCGCGCGCCTGGTGGGTATTGCACTTGGCTTAAAATGCGTGCGCTTTGGTTGTTACGGTAGTCTTGTTGTTTTAATTCTTCGTTACCGCCTGCCTTAGCCAGAGAACTTGGCGTAGTGGGCATGGCGGTGTCGTTTTGGGTGCTGCCTTTTAGGCTGAACTGGTAGCGTACCGAGACAGGCCAGCTGTCGCCTGCCAGCTGGGGTGGCAGGGTGACTTTACTTACGGCGGCGTTGGCTGCGCGCTGCACTTCGTTGGTGAGCAAATTGGAAATACTGTCGTTGCGCACCTGTATCTTGCTGAGTTCTTGTCTGCGGTTGATGTGGAAGTCCAGCTCAACTAGGCCTTCTTGGTTGAATTGCTTGGCCCAAGCTGGGTAAGCCACAGTGGATTCCACTTGTCTTTGAATTTGCCATTGCAGCATTTGCAGATAGTAGCGCTGTTCGTCGGCCAAAGTTTTGGCGGCGTTTTGGTTGCCTTCACGCGCCAGTTTTTCGGCCTGAGTTTTGACGGCCAGTTCTTGTTGTTTCTTTTGTTGCTCAGCGCGTTCTTTGGCCAGTTTTTCGGCGGCTAAGCGGGTTTGACGCTCTTCTTCTTCTTCTTCTTGTTGGCGATCTTCGCTACGGCTTTTAGCCAGTTCTTGCTGGCGTTGTTGCTCCAGTCTGGCTTGGCGAGCTTGTTCGCGTTCGGCATCGGCGGCGCGTGCTGCGGCTTGAGCGGCGGATTTTTCAGCATTCATCCAGCCAGCATAGAGGCCAGGGCGGGCGGCTTTGTGGCCAAGTAATGCGGCGCGGAATTGTTCATTGGTGGTTTCTTGCCCAAGAATTTGCTGGCGGAATTCGCGGGTGGGCGGCAGTTTGCCGATCCAGGTGTTGACCATGTAGTTAAAGAAATCAACGCCTGCCACTTCCAGCACTAAATCGCCATTGAGCAGCACGCGGCTGTTGCCGTTGGCCTGATAGAGTACGTCGAGCTGGTCGCCTTGTTTTAAATCCGAGCGCAAAAAGCCAGTGAATTTAATTAGGGCATCTTGCATTTGTGGGCTGGGGTCGAGGTCGTCGTTGTTGATGGCGAGGTTGTTTTGCCAGATGTCCGTCCAGCGCCGTGGCGACCAAGAGGAAACGCGCACAACCAGCTGCATACGTTTGTTGATGGCATCGGAGCGAATGTATTTGGGGTCGTCGCTGCGCTTGGGTAGGTACAGGCCGCCTAGGTAGTATTCGCGCGTCAGGTAGGAATAAACTGCGACGCCGTTTAGCTCAAGGTCGGCGGCTTGGCTGGGGGCGGTGAGCAGAACGGACAGCAAGGCAAGGCTGGCTAATAGTTTTTTTATCCACATAAGGCTGTTCTCTAAGCGGTGCAAAGGATGGGCAATATACCGAAAATGAGTATAGGTTGAAATCGGCTTTGGCCTAAGCCGCCGTGAAAAGCCCTTGGTGCTAGACCAAATAGGCTAGAGCACGGCCTTTGTGCCTACTTACTTAAGCTTTCTATGCGGCTAATGAGCGCAACCACTTCTTTAGAAAGCGGCTCGACCTTATGGTAAAGCTGTTCGGCTTGGGCTTTATTGCTTTGCTCCTGTGCTTCGATGACTTCACAAATGATCTGGTGCAAACGCTCATGGGGCTGAGCAATCTCGCGCATTTCGGCCAGATGGCCGTACTTTTCTAGCCCTTCGCCGTAATACCATTTTCCTAGAGCGCAGTCTTTATGAGAGCAGGTTTGTGCCTTGTTGATGGTGCTTTTGCCATTTAAATAGGCACGCAGTTTGCCTTTCCATGCGAAGTGTGCGGTTTTGGCGGCGCTTAAATCGACACCTGTTTGGCTAAAGCGAAAACGTGCAACCAACTCGCGCAGTCTGTCCATTTGCCCATGAATTTCGCTGGTGGCGTCGACGGTGTCTTGGGCTGCTTGGTTGGTTTGCTTGGCGATGCTGCTGATGTTGTTGATGGAGCGATCCATCTCGCTTGCAACTTGGCTTTGTTCTTCGGCGGCGGTGGCTATGTGGTTGCTCATGTCGGTGATGTTGGCGATCGAGCCGACGATTTGTTGCAGCGCTTGGTCGGCGCTGGCGGTGGCTTCTACCGTGTGCTGCGCACGCTCTTGGCTGTGACTCATCATGCTGGCGGCGCGGCTGGACTGAGCTTGTAAGTGCTCCACGATGCTGCGAATTTCGACGGTGGAATCTTGCGTGCGTTTGGCGAGGTTGCGGACTTCGTCGGCGACTACGGCAAAGCCTCGGCCTTGTTCACCTGCGCGTGCGGCTTCGATGGCGGCGTTTAAAGCTAAGAGGTTGGTTTGTTCGGCAATCTGGCTGATCACCGCCATGATTTGTCCGACTTTGTTGCTGTCTTGTTGCAGTAGAGTCATGACCTGAGCGGCGTCTTCGATCTGTTTGGCCAGCTCATGGATGCTTTGTGTGGCTTGGCCGATAACGCTTTGGCCATTTTTGGCGTCGTCTTGGGCTTGTTTGGCGCTGGAAGCGGTTTGTTCGGTGTTGCTGGCCACTTCGCGTACGGTAGCGGCCATCTCGTTCATGGCGGTAGCGACCTGGTCTATTTCGAGGTGTTGCTGTTGCACGCCCTGTGAGGTGTCTTCCAAGCGGCTGGCAATGGTGTCGATGCTGGTGCTGACGTCCGCCGTGGATTGCACCACGCTGCCAATCAGCTCGCTGATGCGTTCGACCATGCTGTTGTAGGCGCTGAACATTTGGCCGACTTCGTTTTCTTTATCAATGATGCTGAGCTTTTGCGTGAAATCACCTTGGCTTACGGCGTTTAGGCGCTGGCGTAGTTTATCGATTTGGATCATTAAGATGGTCATGCCAAACATGCGCCCCATGGTGACCAGCACCAAAATAGTGAGGGTGGAAAATAGGGCGATGTTCAGCTGTAGTTGGGCGCTGGCGTTGGCTTCTGCTTCCATCATGCCCACGGCGGTGTTGGCTTCTTTGAGAATGATCAGCGAACCCTGATGCACATTTTGTAAGGTGGTTTTATTGGGCTGCTCGCTGTAGCTGCGCATGTCTTGGCGAAAGTTTTGCCATAGGGTTTCGATTTTTTGGATCTGTGCGCGGTGTGAAGGCTCAGTAATGGCCTGAATTTTTTTCTCGGCATTGCCATTGAGTAGGCTGTGCAATGCGCTTTCAAAACGCTGAGCGAGGGCGTCTTGTTCGGCTTGGCTGCCAAGCCCTTGACCGATTAGCAGCGTTTCTTTGGCGAGCTGCTGGCTAAGAAAGCGCAGCGATCCCGTGGTGTTGATGCTGTTGGCGTTATGGCCAGAGGAGGCAAACAGCACCACAGCAACCAAAGCAGCAAAGAGCGCAATCAGGGCATAGGAGAATAAAAATTGTTTGTCGATGCTTTTGATGCCCAGGCCTTTGAGTAGGGCTTGGATGGTATTGGCAATGGAAAAACGCATAAGAGCCTCGGCAGGGTGAAATTGCTAAGACTCTAGTCGAGTTGGTAGAAACCACCGTGAAGAAGTGTCAAGGGTGCAGTCTGCACCCTGTGGGCTAAAGCGTCTTGAAAAACACTTTGGAGTTGCGCTGGAGGTTGTAGAGGTGTTGTTTTTCGGCGGGCAGCTCGCTGACTTCGCCTGCAATAAAGCCATGCTCCACAAACCAATGCGCGGTGCGCGTGGTCAGCACAAAGAGGCGTTTGAGTTTGCGCTTTTTGGCCTCCAGTTCGATTTGCTCTAGCAGTTGACTGCCTCGCCCTGTGGCGCGGTAGTTTTCATCGACCGCGACGCAGGCCAGCTCGGCTTGCTCGTTGCTGTAGGGGTAGAGCGCGGCGGTGGCGGTAATCAGGCCGTCGCGCTCGATGACATAAAAACGTTCGATTTCGCGCTCCAGCAGTTCGCGTGAGCGCCGTACCAGTACACCTTTTTCTTCAAGGGGTTGCAGCAGTTCGATGATGCCGTTGATGTCGTCGAGCTTGGCAGGGCGCAGCTGATCGTAAGGGGTTTGCGTGACCATACTGCCGTGGCCTTCGCGGGTGAATAGTTCGGTTAGGAGCGTGCCATCGTCTTCGTAGCTCAAGAGGTGCGCGCGTGGTACGCCTTGGCTTACGGCTTTGATGGCGGCGTCTAGGTGGTTGCGAGGCTCGCCTTTTTGGTTAGGCAGAAGTTCTTTGGCTTCTTGTACGGTCAGGTCTTCGACGGTGTTGTCGTCGTCATCCAAGATGCCTGGATTTTTGCCCATAAGGATGAGTTTTTCGGCGCGCAGGCTTACGGCGGCCATTTGTGCCACGTCTTCGACCGCCAAATTGAACATTTCCCCAGAGGGCGAATAGCCCGAGCAGGACAGCAGCACCACGTTGCGCTGTTTGAGCAGCTCTTCGATGGCCTGATGTTCGATGCGGCGTACCTCTCCCGTGTGCTGGAAGTCGATGCCGTCAATCACGCCTAAGGGTTTGGCGGTAACAAAGTTGCCGCTGATCACGCGGATGCGCGCGCCGTGCATGGGCGAGTTCGGTAGGCCAATGGACAGGCAGGATTCGATTTCCGCTTTTACCATGCCTATGGCGGCTTTCACAGCGGTGAGGGCGGCTTTGTCGGTGATGCGTAGGTCGTTATGGAATTTGCTTTCGATATTCAATGCTTGCAGGGCTTGGTCGATTTGCGGGCGCGCGCCATGCACCAATACCAGCTGCACGCCTAGGCTGTTGAGTAGCGCCAAGTCTTGCACGAGGGTGGCGAAGTTTTCGTGCTCGATGGCAGCTCCTTCAAACATCACCACAAAGGTCTTGCCACGATGGGCATTGATATAGGGTGAGGATTGGCGAAACCACTGCACGTAAGCGGATGTCTCGGTCATAGTTTCCTGCTGTGTTAAGTAATAAATGCGTTATTTTAGGCTGGAGTCTCTAGGCAAAAACGCTGAATAAGGCCTTTTAATAGAGCCACGCAGGGCTCGATTTGATCAAAATCCAGATATTCATCGGGCTGATGCGCTTGGTCAATACGTCCGGGGCCTAATATTAAAGTTTCGATGCCTAGGTCATGAAAAAACGGCGCTTCGGTGGCGTAATTGACCGCTTCGCTGTGGCAGCCTGTGAGTTTTTCCGCCGCTTGCACCAGTGCGCTGCTCACGGGTGTGGCAAAAGAATTAATTCCTGGAAATAAAGATTCGTACTCCAGCAAAACCTGCTCGCGCTCGGCAATGGGGCGAATACGTTTGTCGATTTCTGCGCGCAGGTCGTCGTTGTTCATGCCAGGCAGAGTGCGCAAGTCAAAGGCCAGTTCGCAGCTGCCACAAATGCGATTGGGATTGTCTCCGCCGTGAATGCAGCCAAAGTTCATGGTCGGAGTGCTTATGGTAAAGTGCGCATCTTGATAACGCTTGGCTAAATCCTGGCGCAGGTTTTTAAGCTCGGTCATCACGCTGTGCATGGCATCCATGGCGTTGATGCCAAGGGCTGGGTTGGAGGAGTGGCCGCTTTTTCCTGTGAGGCGAATGCTCTCCATCATGATGCCTTTGTGCATCCGAATGGGGCGCAGGCTGGTGGGTTCACCAATGACGCAATAGCGCGCTTTCAAAGCTTGGCTTTTACCCAGCGCGCGCGCACCGCACATGGAGCTTTCTTCGTCGGCGGTGGCCAGCACCATAAGCGGCTGTTTGAAATCCTGCGCACGAAAGGCTTTTACCGCTTCCAGCACTAGGGCAAAAAAGCCCTTCATATCGCAAGTGCCTAAACCATAAAACCTGTTGTCGCGCGCGCTTAGCCTGAACGGGTCGGACTGCCACAGCGCTGGGTCGCAAGGAACTGTGTCGGTATGGCCGCTTAAAATCAGCCCGCCTGTGCCTGTGCCAAGCGTGGCCAGTAGGTTGGCTTTACCAGGAAAATGGGGGATGAGGTGAATTTCCACGCGAAAGCCTAGGTCCTCAAACCAGTGCGCCAAGCTGTGAATGACAGGCAAGTTGCTTTGGTCGTGCTCGCGCTGGGTGGAGCTGATGCTGTTGTGGCCAATCAGTGTAGTTAAACGTTCAATGAGCTCAGACATGGTCGCTCCTTAGCATGAGGATGGGGCATTGTTGCAGAGAGCAAGACCAGACTGCAAATGGCCGAAGCCACACAAGATAAAATAGTGGCGCTACAGCAAAGTGGCTTTAGAGCAATAGGCCAGTGCGCTAGAATGGCGCACATATTTTTTTAGATGATTTTTTATGGCCAAAGAGACGGAATTAAAACTGCGCATTGCGCTGCAACACCTAGCGCAATTTCAAGCGCATTGCGATCGCATCGCGCAGGCAGAACGCACAGTAACGCTGAATAACACTTACTTCGATGACGAAAAAGCCGAGCTGGCCAAAGCCAAAGCCGCCTTGCGTATTCGAGAAAAAAACGGCCAGTTTGAACAAACTTTTAAATGCCAAAATGCCTCTTTGGGGCTGCAACAAAGCGGCGAGTGGAATTGGCCCGTGCCCACGGCCTGTTTAAATACCGCTGTGTTTGAACAAGAAGACGTGGCCGCGCACTGGCCGAAAACCTTAAACCCCAGCGCTTTGCAGAGCGTTTTTTGCAGCGAATTTACCCGTCAAACTTGGCGCTATTGCCACGAGCAAACCGAGATCGAAATTGCGCTCGACCAGGGCAAAATATCCACAACAACGGCCGAGCAGCCTTTGTGTGAGGTTGAGTTGGAGTTGCTTACGGGCGAGGTCGCGCACCTGTGGCAACTAGCGGAATTATTAAATCAAACTACGCCTTTGTGGCTCAGTGATATCAGTAAAGCGGAGCGCGGTTATGCGCTGGCAAAATTGCAGCGTCACGGGTATGAGTGCCCCAGTTTTTCCGAGCAAGAAGATTTATCCGTGGTATTGCCACGCTGGCTGGCTTATCACTACCAAGGCTTAGTGCGTAGCTTGGAGTTTTGTTTGTTTGATGGCCGTAAAAAGTGGGCGGCGCAGGCATTGTTACATATGGAGGCGCTGCACAAATTGCCGCAATTAAGCAGCAAATTATATCGCCGCCAAGACAGCAGAATACTGCGTGAAAATGTTTTGCTGTGGCGCACACCTCTGCAAGAATTAACAGCGCTGTGCCAGCTTGAAGAGTATCTAAAAGACAGCGCCTACAGCGCAGAAAGCACTGCGATTTCACATTTATGGCAAGAGCAAACGCAAAAATTATTAAATGAAGTGCAATTGGCTCAAAATCTTTTGGCCATCACGCAAGCCCTGTTGGCTTTACCGCAGGCGCAAGAGGCCAACGAAAGCGCTACGCATTTTTTAACGCATTGGTTGTTTGCACATAAAGAAGTATTGGCACAAATTAAAACTCAGCGTCCACAAAGTGCAGCACAATGGCGTCATTATAAAGAGCCTTTGTTGCAACTTTGGCAGGCTATGGATTATCAACTGGGTGGGCGCAAAACACTAAAAGGCTTGGGCGAAGGCCGTTATCAGCGGACTAAAGACATGCTGACTGCACTTAATTTATTAGAAAACCCTTGGCCTTTGGTGGCATTAACGGGTACAAAGAGCACGGCTTTGCGCGCCGCCGAAGAATATCAAGAATGGGCGCAAGAACATTTAGTCGCACTTAGTGCCGACCTTTAATTTTTAAGGATAAGTATGACAGCAGAACGCGCACTGACTTTTGCTTTTGTTGTTGATTTATTACGTCAGGATGGCGTGCTGATAGGGGATGATTTAACTCTGGCACAAGGGCTGCGTCCTCAGTCGGGCGATGCCAAAATGTCTGTGTTGGCGTTTTTGGGCAAGCAGGGTTTTGCCGATGCCCGCACAGGCAAAGTTTTAAATGAACATGGTTTGGTGGAATGGCTGGCGCAGCGTTATCACATGGAATCGGTGGTTATCGATCCTTTAAGCGTGAACGTGTCGGCGGTGACGGAAATTATGTCTTATGCCTTTGCCGAGCGTCATCGAATTTTAGCGATTAAAGCCACGCGTGAAGAATTATGGGTAGCGTGCAGCGAGCCTGAAATTAAAAGCTGGGTGGCGGATGTCGAACACGTCAGTCGTCGTCAAGTAAAGCGAGTGTTGGCTTCACCGAGCGATATCGAGCGCTATCGCGTGGAGTTTTATCAGCTGGCCAATTCGGTTAACCGCGCCAAACAAATGCACAAAGGTGCCAGCGGCGTCCAAAATTTAGAGGCCATGCTGGAGCTGGGCAAGGCCAAAGCGCCCGATGCCAACGACGAACACATAGTGAATATCGTCGATTGGCTTTTTCAGTACGCTTTTGATCAGCGCGCCAGTGATATTCATTTAGAGCCGCGTCGCGAGGTGGGGCATGTGCGTTTTCGTATCGACGGTGTACTGCATCATGTTTACGATTTTCCTGCGGCGGTAGCCTTGGCTGTGATTGCGCGCATTAAATCATTGGGGCGCATGAATATTGCCGAAAAACGTCGACCGCAAGACAGCCGTTTAAAAACCAAAACACCCTCAGGCCAAGAAGTGGAGCTGCGTTTATCCACGATGCCGACTGCCTTTGGTGAAAAATTAGTGATGCGTATTTTTGACCCGCAAGTGTTGGTGCGCAGTTTTTCGGATTTGGGCTTTGGCAAAGAAGATCATCGCCGCTGGCAAGATATGACCAGCAATAATCACGGCATTATTTTTGTGACGGGGCCCACAGGCTCGGGCAAAACCACCACGCTGTATTCCACGCTTAAACAGCTAGCAACTCCTGAGGTGAACGTATCCACCATCGAAGATCCCATCGAAATGGTGGAGTCGAGCTTTAACCAAATGCAGGTGCAGCACAATATTGAGCTGACTTTTGCCAGCGGCGTGCGCGCACTGTTACGCCAAGACCCCGATATTATTATGGTCGGCGAGGTGCGCGATTTAGAAACGGCGGAAATTGCCGTGCAAGCGGCGCTGACTGGCCATTTAGTGCTTTCTACTTTGCACACCAACGACGCCCCTTCGGCTTTTACGCGTTTAATGGAATTGGGCTTGCCGCCCTATCTTATTCGCTCCAGTGTTATTGGTGTGATGGCGCAGCGTTTGGTGCGCACTTTGTGCCCGCATTGCAAAGAAAAAAAACAACCCAACGAGCAGGCATGGAAAGAACTCACCGCGCCTTGGTTAGTCAAAACGCCGGCTTTTATTTATGAAGCCAAAGGCTGTTTAGAATGTCGTGGCACGGGCTACATGGGGCGCGTGGGTATTTACGAAGTTTTACCCTTATCGGAAAATTTGGAAAACCATATCACTGAAACGACCGATCAAGCTAAACTGCGCCAAGCGGCCATGAAAGAAGGTATGCACAGCCTGCGTTTAAGCGGTGCGCATAAAGTCTTGGCGGGTATTACGACTATTGAAGAAGTGATGCGCGTCGCGCCTAAAAACCGAAATTAAATTTTAAGGAAACTCAGTGCAAATTCCGGCCATTATTGACATTGAAGCCTCGGGCTTTGGTCGAGGTAGTTACCCGATCGAGGTCGGTTTCGCATTGCCTGATCGCACGTCTTACAGCTTTTTAATTAAGCCTGCTCAGAGCTGGACACACTGGAGCGATGAGGCCGAAAAAATTCACGGACTATCACGCGAACTGCTGCAAAAAGAAGGCCTGCCTATGAAGGATGTCGCCTACGAATTAAATCGAGTTTTAGCTGATCGTGTGCTGTATTCCGACGCTTGGAGTTTTGACAGCTCTTGGCTTGGCCGTATTTTTGAAGAAGCAGGCATAGTACAGCGTTTTCGCTTGGAAACTATTACTACTTTGCTCAGCCAAAAACAGCTAGAAATCTGGCACGCCACTAAGGAACATATCTGGCAAGAGCGCGGCATTAAAGGTCGTCATCGTGCCGCACGCGATGTTGAAGTTTTGCAAGAAACCTATGTGCAAGTCATCCAACAATGTTCATAAAAAAAGCCCCTCGCGGGGCTTTTTTATTACGTGCTTGCTTACTTAGAAGCGCGCGGTAACACCAAGACCTAGGGCGGAATCACCATCCACATAGTCACTGTTTAGAGTGTAAGAGGCTTGCGCACTGATGTTGGGCATAAAGAAATAACGAGCGCGCAGCTCGATTTCGTTTTCTGCACCAGATGCAGAAGGAATGCCTACTTCGGCACCCACGCTCAGCTCGTTATTGAGGTAGTAGTCACCGCCTAAGCTGATAACACTCTCGCCGTCGCTGGTAGCGTATTGGCCTTCTAGGTTGACGTTATTGCTGCCAATTTTGGTCACGTATTTCGCGCCCAGTTTTAAAACACTTTCAAAATACCCATCGCCATCTTCTAAACCAACATAGGCAAGCAGTGCTGGGTCGATCATATAACCTGCGCGCAGATCGTAGTTGATGCCATCATCAACTGCATCGTCATAACGTGTGAGATTGGCTGCCGCGTAGATTTTCTCGAACCAATATTCACCATTTAAACCCAGATCCGTAACATCAGCTTTGTCGGTGTTTTTATAGCTCACACCCACGTTGCTGTTATGCCCTAAAAATGCGGCTTCGGCCAAGGGTTTACCTGAGGTGCGTACTTTTTCAAGGTAGTAGTTAAAGCCCACACCCAAAGCGCTGTCATCACCGCCTGCGTCGTAGCTGTAGCTGGTATAGCCTGCGTTAACTTCCATTTGATAGTCTTGAGCCACAGCAGATTGTGCAGAAAAAGCCACGGCCGCAGCAGCAACAGATAAAGCAAGGTAAGTTTTTTTCATAGGTGAACTCCATCACATTTATAATTAGGTCGTGCGTAAAATACACGAAAGCCACTATAGCGCAAAATGACGAGAGAGTGGCAATCACTATTTTTTTTTGTATATCGCCCCACGGTTATTTTCTTGCCCTGGCTGGCTTTTAAAGCGTTGATGCAGCCACAAATACTGGCTGGGAAAACGGCGGATTTGTTGTTCTAAACAGGCATTGGCAATAGTGGCATCTTGCACTACATCGCCACTGGGAATGGGTAGGGCATCGTGAAATTCGATTAAATAGCCCGAGTTGTCATTTTTGCGAAAATAAGTAAGAGGTAAAACCACGGCATTTCCTGCCGAGGCTAGATGAGTGGTGGTGGTGAGGGTCGCGGCTTGCACACCAAAAAAAGGTGCAAAAACGGTATTCTTAAAACCAAAATCTTGGTCGGGTGCGTACCACACCACTTCTTTATTATTGAGCGCCGCCACGACACCGCGAATGTCTTTACTGATAAACATGATTTTATAAGTGCGCGCGCGACAGGCTTCCATAATCCAATTTAAGACTAAATTGTGCTGGCGCTTGTAGGTGATATTGGCTTCTACGTAGTTGCAAGTGAGCGTGCCGACTAAATCCAGCATGGTGTAATGCGCGCCCAATAGCAGGACGCCTTTGCCTGATTTTTGTGCGGCTGCAATTTTATCCAGGCCGCGAAACTCGGTTTTATCCAATAAATAATGTGGGTGGCGAAACCACGCGATCATGGTTTCCATAAAGCCTGTGGCGGTGTTTATAAAGTTTTCACGAACGAGCTGGGCTTGTTCATCTGCGGATAATTCAGGAAAGCACAAACGAATATTGACTTCGGCAACACGGCGACGGCTTTTTAACACTTTATGCAGCAAAATCCCAAGGCCCTTGCCAATGCTTAATTGCACTTTATAAGGCAAAAAACTGAGGCTGGCGGCCAAGCCTACACCGAACCAAATACCCCAGTATTTTGGGTGCAGCATGGCTTTTTGAAATGGAGGTTTTTGCATAATCACTTATTCGCTGGTTAAGATTTTTTTCACAATGGCCGAGGTCGAGCAATTATCTTTAAAACTTAAAATAATGACTTTGCCTCCATTTTTTTGCACGCACTGATGGCCTGCAATTTGTTCAATTTGATAATCGCCCCCTTTGACTAAAATATCGGGCAACACTTGGCAAATCAGTTTTTCAGGGGTGTCTTCCTCGAAAGGCACAACCCAATCGACGCTTTCCAATCCTGCTAAAACCGCCATGCGATGATCCAGCGGGTTGATGGGGCGCGTCGGGCCTTTTAAACGGCTGACCGAAGCATCGCTATTGACTGCCACCAATAAACGATCGCCCAAGGCTTTGGCTTCTTTTAAATACTGCACATGGCCTGGGTGGATAATATCAAAACAGCCGTTGGTCATGACCAAAGTTTCGCGACGAGTGCGCGCTTCTTCGACCAAGGTTAGTAAAGTATCGACATCAAAAACCCCTGCGCCAAGCTGGCTCTCACTGCGTAATTCACGGCGTAATTCTTCGCTGGTGACGGTGGCGGTGCCAAGCTTGCCGACCACGACAGCGGCGGCGGTGTTGGCCAAAATCGTGGCTTGTTTTAATTCTACGCCAGCGGCTAAAGATGCGGCTAAAACGGAAATCACCGTGTCGCCTGCACCCGTGACGTCGAACACTTCACGCGCTCGTGTTGGCTGGTGGAAAAACTCGCCATTTTTTTGCACTAAGGTCATGCCTTTTTCGCTGCGCGTAATGAGCAGGGCGTCTAGCTGCAATTCGGTAATGAGTTTTTGTGCTTTACGCACTAGGTCGTCATCGTTTTGGCAATGGCCGACTATGGCTTCAAATTCACCGAGGTTGGGTGTCAGTAGGGTCGCACCACGATAACGGGTAAAGTCCGTGCCTTTGGGGTCTATCAAAACGGGCAGGCCTGCCGCGCGCGCCGCCTGAATAAACGGCTGCGGTTCTTTAATTGTGCCTTTGCCGTAATCGGACAGCACCACCACCTGTTGCTTGGCGAGCTGCTGCGTAAAGAGCTTAAGCAGCGGATTGTCACTGCTGAGTTGGATATTTTCTTCAAAATCCAAACGAATGAGCTGCTGGTGGCGGCTAATAATGCGCAGCTTGGTAATGGTGGGAATATTTGGCTCGATGGCGAGCTGGTGCGAAACTTTGGCTTGTTCCAGCAGGCTTTTTAGAATTTGGCCGTTTTCATCCGCCCCGACGACGCCCAGCAAAGACACCTGTGTGCCTAAGGTGGTCATGCCGAGGGCAACGTTGGCCGCCCCGCCTGCGCGGTCGTCTATGCCCTTGATATTGACCACGGGCACAGGCGCTTCGGGCGAAATGCGTGAGGTGCTTCCTTGCCAGTAGCGGTCGAGCATGATGTCGCCCAGTACCAAAACACGGGCGTTATGAAAGTTTGGCAGTAAATTCTTCATAAGGATGCGGCAGCAAAATAAAAAGGCGTTTATCATAGCGGCTGCTTGCGGCAATGGGTAGCGTTTGCACGCTTTGTCTGGCGCTTTATGAATCATTAGAGTGGGTGGTAACGGTGTTTTCAAAAATTAAATACAATCTTTGGGTATTTCTTGCGCTGGTTGTTTTTTTACTCCTCCCTGATGTGATTTACAGCCATATCAATTCCGCCTATTTGGCCAGTGCTTCATGGCGCAATTTGATGGTGGCCTGCCTGATTGCTTTTTTTCTTACCTTCGCCAAGGGGAAAAAACTGGGTGTGTTTTTCTTGGTTCTGTTCTTTTTAATGCAGGCGACACAGCTGGCGCATTATCAGTATTTTGGGGTGTTTTACAGTGCTTTTGATATTGCGCTGATGTTTAAAGAGCTGCGCGACACCTTCACCACGGTCGCGGATATTTTTAGTTTTTTATTAAAACCATTGTTGTTGTCGATGACATTTTTTGCACTGGCGTTAACGCTGTATTTAAGCCTGTATAACAAAGTAAAGCGCATACCTTATTTGTCTTTGGTTTTTATTGTTGCGCTCTGTGTTCCTTTTATGCAGTCTTTGGCCAGCAAGGCTTCGCAAAAATTTCAGCCCAACGTGGCGGAAATGGCGGTTAAAAACAGCCTATACAGCACCTCTTATTATTTGGCGCGTGAAATAAAAATTGCATTGGGTGTCACGAAGGAAATGCCCAGTTATCAACCTTATGCGGTGGAGAAGCTGGCAGAGAAAAAAGCCAATATTGTGATTTTGATGGGTGAAAGCACCAGTTATCTTAATTTCGGCACTTTTGGCTATCATCGTGATACTACGCCTGATTTAGCCGCTTATTTAGATAAGCCCAATTTTTTTCAGCTTCCTGCTATTTCCAGTGCGGTATCGACGCGCGTGTCCTTGGCGCTGTTTTACAACATGATTTACGAGCCCAATAACGCCGCCGCCATCGGTGCGATGGAGCATTCGTTTTATCGTTTAGCCAAGCAGCAAGGCTATCAAACCTATTACATTACCACTCAGCTTAATGCGGGCGGACTTACTTATTCTTTCTCGGTAAAAGACATCGACCTGTGGAAAGAAAACTCCGATTTAAGCCATTACCCGGGTGACTACGACAATCGTTTATTGCTGGAGCTTAAAGCGCAAAAAATCGATTTTTCCAAGCCGAATTTTATCACCCTGCATATGCGCAGTGCGCATGGCCCTTATGTGAAAAATTACCCCGGAGAAGATGCTTTTTTTCCTGACGAGAATGTTTCAGAAACCGACTACATACTGAACACTTACGATAACTCTATTCGCTACACGCAAAAGCAAATAGTGGATATTTACCGTTATTTTGAAAGCATCAAAGAGCCTGCTTATATTTTCTTTGTGCCCGACCACGGTGAAACCATGGGCGTGGATGGCCGCTACGGCCACAACACAGTGAAGCTCGATAGCGCGCAAATCCCAATTTTGTTTTATGGCGTAAATGTGTCGGCGCAAGAAACGGCGGCCATTAAAGAAAAGCTCGGCTGTTTGACCAATCATTATTTAGTAGGTAAAGAAATTGCGCACTTGCTTGGCTATCGCATCACCAATCCCAATGAGCAGGAAGATGTGTATTACATGAACGGCATTGATGCCTTTGGCGAAGCAGGTTACACCAGTTACAGCCTAAGCAAGCAGCGCGAAGCGCTGTGCTCTAATTTACAAGCCATCGCACGCTAAAGGAAAAATATGGCTCGATTTTTTTACAGTATTTTGTACGCTCTGCTGACGCCAATTTTTTTGCTGGTGTTTTTGGTGTTGAGCCGTAAAAACTCGGCGTGGCGTAAGGGCTGGTTGCAGCGCTTTGGCTGGGTGAAAAAACCTGAAAAATCTCATGCTATTTGGCTGCATGCGGCCTCGGTGGGTGAGGTGCAAGCCTGTGTGCCGCTGGTAAAAAATTTGCAAAAAACTTTGCCAGGCAGCGCCATTATTCTCACCACTTTTACTCCCACGGGCGCAGAGCAAGTCAGGCGTAATTTTGGCGACAGCGTGACGCATTATTATTTGCCTTTGGATAACAGCATTTGCGTACATAATTTTTTAGCGCGCACCCGTCCTGCGCTTTTGGTGATGATGGAACGCGAGCTGTGGCCAAACTTGCTGGCCGCGTGCGAGGCGCGTCGCATTCCTGTGCTGTTGGCCAATGCGCGACTGTCGGAAAAATCTTTGCGCAGCTATTTAAAATTCAAGGCCTTGGTTACGCCTATGCTCAAACGCCTGACGCTGGTGGCGGTGCAAAATCGTACGGACGGCGAGCGCTTTTTAGCTTTGGGTTTGCCGCCTGAACGGCTAGAAGTCACAGGCTCGATCAAGTTTGATGTCACTGTGCCAGAGGACAGCGCCGATGTTGGAAAGGCGTTGCGCGCGCAGTGGGGAGAAACGCGTACTGTGCTGGCACTGGCCTCCAGCCACGAAGACGAAGACGAGCGTTTATTAAAACTCTATCCGCAGTTGCAACAATACTGCCCAGATTTATTGCTGCTTTTGATCCCGCGTCATTTGGAGCGCTTTGAAGTGGTGGCGCGCAACGCCCGAGAGCTTGGGCTAAAGGTACAGCAACGCAGCCAAGGCGCGGCCTCGCCTGCGACTGAGGTTTATGTAGCCGACACGTTAGGTGAAATGCTCAAAGTGCTGGCCGCCGCCGACCTCGTGCTGATGGGCGGCAGTTTGATTGCGCGCGGAGGCCACAATCCCATCGAGCCTGCGGCGCTGGGCAAACCTGTGTTGATTGGCCCGCATTATTTTAATTTCACCGAAATTGTCGAGCGCCTTGCCAGTGCGGGGGCGCTTGAGGTGATCACTCTGGCGCAGCTGGAGGGCACTTTGTTGCGCTTATTAACAGACAGCGCTTTGCGTGAGCGCATGGGGCAGGCGGCGGTGCAGGTGGTTGAGCACAATCGCGGCGCGGTGAAGTCCTTGGTGCAGCACTGCCAAACGCTTATCTAGGCAATATCAAAAAAAATTGATATAGCTTTAAAAGCGTTCTACACTGCCGCCCCATGACTGCTTTGACCTCCGCTTCTTTATCACTTGAGATTTTTGCCCAGCTGAACAAAGCCTCTGGCGATGCGCTGCGCCTTGGTATTTTGCAGTTGCTGCGCCAAGGGGCTTTTGGTGTGCTGGAGCTGTGCGATATTTTTGCCATCAAGCAATCCAGCATGAGCCACCACCTCAAAGTGCTGGCGCAGGCTGGGCTGGTTAGTACGCAGCGCGAAGGCAACAGTATTTTTTACCGCCGCCC
>JBDKHD010000138.1:0-12938 GCA_039797885.1 Pseudomonadota bacterium | reverse complement strand
CGATGCGCTCGGCGACCATCACGCCCTCTTCCGAAGCTTTGTGCGCCAGCATCGGGCCACGCACTAGGTCACCAACAGCCCAAATACCTGGTACAGCGGTTTGGCACTGTTCGTTAACTGGAATAAAGCCACGCTGATCCAGCTCGATGCCTACGCCCTCGCCGAATAAACCTTGGGTATAAGGACGGCGACCTACGGCCACAATCAATTTATCGAAGGTTTCTTTTTTCTCACCGTCTTTGTCTTGGTAGGTCACGGTGACTTTTTTGCCCTTCACTTCTGAGCCTGTCACTTTGGCGCCAAGACGAATGTCCAAGCCTTGTTTGCCAAGCAGTTTTTGCGCTTCTTTGGAGACCGCCGAGTCAATCATATGCAAGAACTTGTCTTGCGCTTCCAGCACCACGACTTCCGCACCCAAGCGGCTCCACACGCTGCCTAGCTCCAAACCAATAACGCCTGCACCGATTACGCCTAAGCGTTTAGGGACTTCACTGAAGTCCAGCGCGCCCGTGGAGTCCACTATCACGCCTTCAGTTAAAGGGGTCGGCGGAATGTTCACAGGCACAGAGCCTGTGGCGATAATGATATGGCCTGCTTCAAGAACTTCTACCTCACCATTGTGAGTAGTGAACTCAACTTTCTTGCCTGCCAAGACTTTGCCTGTGCCTTCTAGTGACGTAACACCATTAGACTTGAACAAACCAGCCACACCCATAGTGAGATTTTTTACGACCTGATCTTTACGCGCAATCATGGTGGGCACGTCAATTTTGCTCTTGCCAACGCTGATGCCGTGAGCATCAAAGCCTGCTTGCAGTTCGGCGTATTTATGCGAGGTATCCAGCAGTGCCTTAGAAGGGATGCAGCCCACGTTTAGGCAAGTGCCGCCTAAGGTGGGTTTGCCTTCTTTGCCAATCCACTTTTCGATGCAAGCGGTAGAAAGACCCAGTTGCGCCGCACGAATGGCCGCCACATAACCGCCTGGGCCACCACCGATAACGACAACATCAAATTGTTTACTCATGATCCTTTCCTTATTCTCAGGTTAGATGTCTAACAACAGACGGGCTGGGTCTTCCAGCAGGTCTTTAATAGCAACGAGGAACTGCACCGCTTCTTTGCCGTCGATCATGCGGTGATCGTAAGACAGAGCGAGATACATCATCGGCAGGATCACCACTTGGCCATTGACTGCCATGGGTCGGTCTTGGATTTTGTGCATGCCTAAAATCGCAGTTTGTGGCGCATTCAAAATGGGCGTGGACATCAAGGAGCCGAAAATACCGCCGTTGGTGATGGTGAAAGTGCCGCCTTGCATGTCCGCAATGCCCAGTTTGCCATCACGGCCGCGTTTGGCGTAATCGGCTATGCCACCCTCGATATCAGCCAGACTCATACCATCGGTGTCACGCAAAATGGGTACCACCAAACCACGGTCGGTCGAAACCGCTACGCCAATGTCTTGGTAGCCGTGGTACACCATGTCGTTACCATCAATAGAAGCGTTCACAGCAGGGAAGCGTTTTAAGGCTTCAGTGGCGGCTTTAACGAAGAAAGACATAAAGCCCAGTTTCACACCGTGAGCTTTTTCAAACTGGTCTTTGTACTTGTTGCGCAAGTCCATCACCGGTTTCATATTCACTTCGTTGTAGGTGGTGAGCATGGCGGCGCTTTGCTGAGCTTCTACCAAGCGTTTAGCAATGGTGGCGCGCAGACGAGTCATGGGTACACGTTTTTCGATGCGATCGCCCACAGGCACACTCAACGCAGGAGCAGGAGCGGCTGCGGCTTTAGGAGTGCTCAAATGGTTGATAACGTCTTCTTTGGTTACGCGACCGCCCTTGCCTGTTGCGGCGACATCGGCAGGGTTTACACCGCTTTCGGCGGCCATTTTACGGGCAGCAGGGTTGACTAAAGTGTCTGTGCTGGCAGCCGCTACCGATGCGGTGGCGACGGGAGCAGCGGCAGCAGGCGCAGAAGCCGCCGCACCTTCTTCAAACAATGCCAGCACTTCTTCGCTTAACACCACATCGCCTGCGTTTTTGATAACGGTTTTAATCACACCATCGGCTGGGGCAACGATTTCCAATACGACTTTATCGGTTTCGATATCCACGATCAGTTCATCACGCTTGACGGCTTCGCCAGGCTTCTTGTGCCAAGTGGCAACCGTGCCATCGGCTACGGATTCGGGGAAGGTTGGCGCTTTAATTTCGAGAGTCATAACGTTTTCCTTATTAGTTGCCTAAAGTCGCCGAGGAGGTTAAACCCAAGGCTTCACAGATCAGTTGTTCTTGTTGTGCTAAGTGCAGTGCCATATAACCCGCTGCAGGAGATGCCGCCGCTTTACGACCCGTGTATTGCAAGTGCAGCTGTGGATTAAGCTCCAACAATGCCTTACGCATATGGTGCTGACTGCTGTACCAAGCGCCCATATTCATAGGCTCGTCTTGCGTCCAGAACACTTCTTTTACATTGCTGTATTTGGCCAAAACCTTGGCCAAACGCTTCGCGGGGAAGGGATACAACTGCTCGATACGCACAATAGCGATATCGTCGATTTTCTCTGCTTGGCGACGTTCCAACAGATCGTAATACACCTTGCCTGAGCACAGTAAAATACGGCGTACTTTTTCAGGGTTTAAGTTTTCGGTTTCATCCAACACAGTACGGAAACGTCCAGTGGCCAGCTCATCCAAGCTGCTGACAGCCAATTTATGACGCAACAAGCTCTTGGGCGACATCACCACCAAAGGCTTACGCAAAGGGCGAATCATTTGACGGCGCAACATGTGATACACCTGCGCGGGTGTGGATGGTACGCAGATTTGAATGTTGTATTCAGCGCAAAGCTGTAAATAACGTTCTAATCGTGCCGATGAGTGCTCGGGGCCTTGGCCTTCGTAGCCATGAGGCAACAGCATGGTCAAACCACACAAGCGCGCCCACTTGTGCTCACCTGAAGAAATAAACTGATCAAACACCACTTGTGCGCCATTGGCAAAGTCACCGAACTGCGCTTCCCACACTACCAAGGAGGCGGGCGTCGTGGTGGCGTAACCGTATTCATAAGCCAGCACCGCCTCTTCAGACAACAACGAATCGTACAGGCTGATACGTGGCTGATCGGCTTTAATGTTGGCCAGCGGAATGTAGGCTGAACCGTCTTTTTGATTGTGCAAAACCGCATGGCGATGCGAGAAGGTTCCACGGCCAACGTCTTGCCCTGTTAAGCGCACCTGATAGCCTTGATCCAACAAGGTGGCATAGGCCATGGTTTCGGCAAAGCCCCAGTTGACGGGCTGTTCGCCTTTGGCCATTTTTTCGCGATCTTCCAGCACCTTTCCAACCTGACGCTGCACGGCGAAGCCATCTGGAACCTGCAACAGCTGGTGAGCCAGCTCTTTTAGGCGACCCAAATCAAACGAGGTATCGGCTTTGCTGGTCCACTCCTTACCAATGTAAGGCGTCCAGTCAACAAATAGCTCGCGATTGGATTCTTTCACCAAGCTTTTCACAACATGGCGGCCTTCGTCCAAAGCCTGACGGTATTCCTCTTCCATGGCTTTGCTGGCTTCAGGCGTCAGTACCGCAGCGGCAATCAGCTTTTCGGCATACAGCTCGCGTGTGGTTTTTAAATCTTTAATTTTGGCGTACATCAAAGGCTGAGTGCCCGATGGCTCGTCGGCTTCGTTATGGCCGCGACGACGGTAGCAGAACAGATCAATAACGACATCCTTGTGGAACTCGTTGCGATAATCCACCGCCAACTGCGTAACAAAAAGTACGGCTTCTGGGTCATCACCGTTGACGTGCAGGATGGGTGCTTCGATCATTTTCGCTACATCGGTGCAGTATTCGGTGGAGCGCACGTCTTCACGTTTGTTGGTGGTAAAACCCACTTGGTTATTGATCACAATGTGGATGGTGCCGCCTGTTGTAAAGCCGCGCGTTTGCGACATTTGCAAGGTTTCCATCACCACACCCTGCCCCGCAAAAGCCGAGTCACCGTGCATGGTCACAGGAATCACCAAATTGCCTTCTTTGTCGCGACGGCGATCTTGGCGCGCGCGCACAGAGCCTTCCACCACAGGAGAAACGATTTCTAAATGCGAGGGATTAAAGGCTAAGGCCAAATGCACTTCACCGCCTGAGGTCATCACATTGGAGGAGAAACCCTGGTGGTATTTCACGTCACCGTGCGAATGGTAGTGCGCTTTACCGTCAAACTCATCAAAGAGGTCGGAGGTTTTTTTACCTAAAGTATTAATCAGCGTATTTAAACGACCACGGTGCGCCATGCCGATCACAATTTCTTTTGCGCCATAAGTCCCGCTGCGCTGAATCAGTTCATCCATTAAGGGGATTAAGCTTTCACCGCCTTCCAAACCGAAGCGTTTAACGCCTGGGTAGCGCGATCCCAAATATTTTTCCAAACCTTCAGCCGCAACCAAACGCTCCAATAGATGCAGTTTGACTTCGTTGCCGTATTTGGGTTTGGAGCGCACGCTTTCTAAACGCTGTTGGAACCAACGCTGTTCAGCGGTGTTTACGATGTGCATGTATTCTGCGCCCACCGTGCCGCAATAGGTACTTTGCAAGGCAGACAAAATGTCGTTGAGAGTGGCCTCGTCTTGGCCGATAAATAAAGATCCTGTTTGAAAACGGGTCTCGAGGTCTGCGTCTGATAAACCATAAAAGGCCAAACTGAGATCGGGAACGTATTCGCGCTTCATTAATTCGAGCGGATCCAGCTTGGCTTGTTGATGGCCTCGGCCGCGATAAGCGCTAATTATTTGCAAAACTTTAATTTGTTTGCGCTCGTGCTCAGAAGATACAACCGCTTGTGGGGCTAGGCGCGCACGATGTTGATTTTTAGCCAGCAGTAAAAACTGCTCACGGATGGGCTGATGAGGGGTTTCGGCCGTGGCACTGTCGTCCACACGAGGCAGTTGGTCGAAAAAGAGACGCCATTCCTCTGTTACTGCATTTGGATCTTGTAAGTAAGCTTCGTAAAGCTCCTCGATATAAGCAACGTTACCCCCAGCTAGCTGAGAAGTACTCCAGAGTTGCTCCATTGTCTGCTGCATATACGACCACCCTGTTTTCAAAGTAAAAAGAGGGAAATCACCCACAGAGTGTGTGCACCGACGCTCGCAAAACGAGTTGAAGGGGCGCGACCTTTTAAGCCGTTTGGCCTCTGAGGTGAACTGGGTTTTCCCCGCTCCCTCACTCACATTTCTTCTAATTTAAAAGCCGCACTTTGCGGGTGCAGCTTAGCGTGCAAAATTGTTGACGTAAGCAGTCTGTGTGTCCAGCCCACTTACGTCTAATACTCTTTCTGGAACAGTAATAGCCAAAAACTACACTTGTTGCGTTAAGAGCATGTTACGGATGTGGCCAATGGCACGAGTTGGGTTCAAGCCTTTTGGACACATATTGACGCAGTTCATAATGCCACGGCAGCGGAACACGCTGAACGGATCGCTTAAATCCGCCAAACGTTCGGCTGTCGCCGTGTCACGACTGTCGATAATAAAGCGGTACGCTTGCAACAAACCAGAAGGACCTATGAACTTGTCAGGATTCCACCAATAAGAAGGGCACGCACTGGAGCAGCACGCGCACAGAATGCACTCGTACAAGCCATCCAGTTTCTCACGATCTGCGGGTGACTGTAGACGCTCAATAGCAGGAGCTGGGGTGTTGTTGATCAGATAAGGTTTAATTTTCTCGTACTGTTTATAGAACTGAGATAAATCCACCACCAAATCACGCACCACAGGCATACCAGGCAAAGGACGAATAACCAATTTATCCATCTTGCCTTTGGTTGGCTTGGAAATAGGTGTCACGCAGGACAAGTAGTTCCAGCCGTTGATATTCATACCATCCGAGCCACACACGCCTTCACGGCAAGAGCGGCGGAAAGCCAGAGTTGGATCTTGCTCTTTAATCAATTGCAGTACATCCAACACCATCACATCACGGTTGCCTGGAATGGTGAGGTTGTAGTCTTGCATGTAAGGAGCTTCGTCTTTCTCCGGATTGTAACGATAGATACTGACTAACATAGTTCTACTCCGGGATTAATAAGTACGCTTAACGGGTTGGAAAGCTGGCACAGTTTTCGGTGCGAAATTCACGGCACGCTTGCCCACTTTTTGCGTGGTGGGGAAGTACAGAGAATGGCACAGCCAGTTTTCATCATCGCGTTCGGTGTAATCATTACGAGCATGAGCACCACGAGATTCTTTACGCTCAATAGCAACCACCGCCGTGGCGTAAGCGACTTCAAAGAGGTTCTCCAGCTCTAAAGCTTCAATACGGTTGGTATTGTAAGCCATACTCTTGTCTTCCAAGCGCACGTTTTTCACGCGTTTACTAATGTCGTTCAGCATAGCGAGGCCTTTTTCCATCGCTTCGCCATCGCGGAACACACCAAAGTACAGCTGCATTACTTTTTGCAAATCCGCACGCACCGCAGAAACAGTTTCGCCAGCGGTAGACTCATTCAAACGATTGAGGCGTGCCATAGCGCGTTCGATTTCAGCATCAGTGGCATCCAAATAACTCACGCCTTCGCGGAAGTTTTTCTCGATTTGTAAGCCCACTGCGCGACCAAATACCACTAAGTCCAGCAAAGAGTTACCGCCCAAGCGGTTCGCACCGTGTACAGACACGCAAGCTACTTCACCTGCGGCATACAAGCCTTCGATGATTTGGTCGTTGCCGTTCGCGTCTTGTTGAATGGCTTGGCCGCCAATATTGGTGGGAACACCACCCATCATATAATGGCAAGTAGGAACAACCGGTACAGGCTCTTTTACAGGGTCAACGTGCGCAAAGGTTTCAGACAGCTCGCAGATGCCAGGTAAGCGCAAGTGCAGCGTTTCTTCGCCCAAGTGATCCAGTTTAAGCAGAACGTGGTCTTTATTAGGGCCTACGCCACGGCCTTCTAGAATTTCCAGCACCATGGCACGAGCCACGACGTCACGACTGGCCAAGTCTTTGGCGTTAGGAGCATAACGCTCCATAAAACGCTCGCCGTTACCGTTAATCAAATAACCACCTTCACCACGGCAGCCTTCGGTGACCAGTACACCGGCACCGGCAATACCCGTGGGATGGAACTGCCACATTTCCATGTCTTGCAAGTTCACACCAGCACGCACGGCCATACCGATACCGTCACCGGTATTGATCAAAGCATTAGTAGTGGACTGATAAATACGGCCTGCACCACCTGTGGCAAGGACAGTAGCCTTGGCTTTAATGTAAACGGTTTCTCCCGTTTCCATATCAATAGCAATCACACCCACAACTTGGTTGTCGGCGTTTTTAACCAAATCCACGGCATACCATTCGTTTAAGAAGGTGGTACCGCCTTTTAGGTTACCTTGATACAGGGCGTGCAACAGAGCATGCCCCGTACGGTCGGCGGCGGCGCAAGTACGAGCGGCTTGGACGTTGGGGTTTTGTGGGCCTTTGGATTGACCACCAAAAGGACGCTGATAAATACGGCCTTCTTCGGTACGAGAGAAAGGTAAGCCCATGTGTTCCAGCTCAAATACGGCTTGTGGGCCTACAGAACACATGTATTCGATGGCATCTTGGTCACCGATAAAGTCCGAACCTTTTACGGTGTCGTACATGTGCCAACGCCAATCGTCCTGGGGGTCGGATGATGCTATCGCACAGGTGATACCACCTTGAGCCGACACAGTATGAGAGCGCGTTGGGAACACTTTGGTAATACAAGCGCAGTTCACGCCCGCTTCCGTTAATTGCAGGGCTGCACGCATACCTGCGCCACCACCACCGATAACGATGGCGTCATAGGTCATAGTTCTGATTTTAGTCATGTCTTACACGCCCCAAAGAATCTGAATGCCCCAAACCAAGTACACAAACAATGCAGATGCGCACGCAATTTGGAAAAGAAAACGCAGTACCACAGGCTTTAAGTAGTCGGTAGAAGTAGTCCACATACCGATCCAAGCGTGAGCACAAATAGAGACCAAGGCAGCCAAACTGAAAATTTTCATCCAAGTCTGAGCAAACAAGCCTTGCCATTGTTCGAATTGCAATTCAGGAACGGCTACCACATAGCCAAATAAAAATACGGTATAAAGCGCAATGATGATGGCCGTAAGACGCTGCACCATATGATCATATACACCACTACGACCGTAATTTGTCACACTGCTTACCATACCCAAACTCCTGCTAAAACAGCCAAAATTGCACTGCATACAAGGACAACGACAGCGGTCACGCGGCCACTGTCTTTACCATCAGCAATGCCTACATCCATCAACAGATGACGAATGCCTGCTACTAAGTGATAACCCAGCGCGGATAAAATGCCCCAAGTCACAAACTTAACTAAGCCAGTATCAAAGGCCGCTTTTAACTCAGCGAAGGACTGGGCTGATTCTAGGGATGATGCTAACGCACAAAGCATAAAGGCTACGGCAACAAACAAAATCACCCCAGAAACACGGTGTAGAATGGACGACTTAGCAGCAAGTGGGAACTGAAACGCAAGCAGATCTAGATTGATCGGTCTTTTACTCTTCACGGCTCTTACACTCTCATTATGGCCCAGCGCCCCTTTTAATTTATTAGGGGTTAAGCCTGGTCTTAGAAAACGCCCGCTTCCTTTGTAGTTTTACTACAAGGTCACAGGCCGCGGGGGATTATAGTCACCGCATCTATGATTTACAAACGCCAATCCAAGCTCTAGGCCGCAGCGCAACGCTTTAAAAGGCGCAGAAAAACAAAAGCGCGCGCACTATAAACGAAGCAGTAAAATCCTCTAGTTACCCAGCAGGGTAATTGACAAACGAACCTCGATACTTATAGTTGTGCCCTTTCTTTTGAAGTAGTTCCCTTTTTTGTAAGGTTTTTTCACGCCTTTAGAGTTAGGGGTTAAATTCTGAACAGCAGGAGGCCTAACCATGGCTGACAAGAAAGCATATCTGAAAGTAGACGGAGTGAGTGAATCCTTAGAGTTGCCTGTCTACGAAGGCACGATCGGCCCGGACGTTATCGACGTACGCAGCCTGACCGCTCAAGGTCTTTTTACCTACGATCCAGGCTTTATGTCTACCGCAGCCACCGAATCTAAAATCACCTACATCGACGGTGGCAAAGGCATTCTGTTGCATCGTGGTTACCCCATCGAACAACTGGCCGAACAATCCGACTACTTAGAACTGTGCTATTTGCTGTTCCATGGTGAGCTGCCCACACCGGAACAAAAGAAAACATACGTTCACAACATCACCACCCACACCATGGTCAATGACCAGCTGCGCGAGTTTTTCAAAGGTTTCCGTCGTGATGCCCATCCTATGGCCATTATGATCGGCGTCGTGGGCGCACTGTCGGCCTTCTTCCATGACAACATGGATATTCGCAATCCCGAGCATCGCCAAATCTCTGCCGATCGTTTGATTGCTAAAATCCCAACCATCGCTGCCATGGTGTACAAGTACTCTGTTGGCCAACCCTTCATGTACCCCAAGAACAATCTGTCTTACGCAGAGAACTTCCTGCACATGATGTTCAGCACCCCAGCTGAAGAAAAACCCATTAACCCCAAAATCGCGCGCGCCATGGATCGTATTTTTATGCTGCATGCCGACCACGAGCAAAACGCATCCACCTCTACTGTGCGTTTGGCAGGCTCGACGGGGGCCAACCCCTTTGCCTGTATCGCTTCGGGTATCGCGGCCTTATGGGGCCCGGCTCACGGTGGCGCGAACGAAGCCGTATTGAAAATGCTGGAACAAATTGGTGATGAATCCAATATCGACAAATTCATTGCTAAAGCCAAAGACAAAGACGACCCCTTCCGCTTGATGGGCTTTGGTCACCGCGTTTATAAAAACTTTGACCCTCGTGCCAAAGTCATGAAACAAACCTGTGATGAAGTGTTAAAAGAACTGGGAAAAGAAAACGATCCTTTACTCAAAATCGCCATGAAACTGGAAAAAATTGCCACCGAAGACGAATACTTCGTTAAACGCGGGCTCTACCCCAACGTCGACTTTTACTCTGGCATCATCATGAAAGCCATTGGTATTCCAACCAATATGTTTACTGTGATGTTCGCCGCAGGCCGTACCGCAGGCTGGATTGCCCACTGGAACGAAATGATCAGCTCCGACTACAAAATTGGCCGCCCGCGCCAACTTTATACCGGTCACCCCAAACGCGATTATCTAAATAAATAATCCGTCTGAATCTGCCCTTAAAGCCGCTTTTTAGCGGCTTTATTTTTTGAGGAATAATCTATGGCGACCATCGCATTTTTAGGTTTAGGCAACATGGGTTACCCGATGGCGGGGCATTTGGCGCAAGCAGGACACAGTCTCAAAGTGTATAACCGCACCCGTAGCACAGCGCAAAAATGGGTCAAAGATTATGCAGGCCAATACTACACCTCCCCCAATGAAGCCATTAAAGACGCAGATTACATTCTGACTTGCCTTGGACGCGACAGCGACGTACAGGAAGTATTGATTCAATCCAAAGCACTGGCAGAAATACAGGCAGGGGCGTTACTCATTGACCACAGCACCACTTCCGCCACCTTGTCCGAAGAGCTGACGAATAGAGCTAAAAAGCACCAAGCACGCTTTGCCGATGCTCCCGTATCGGGTGGCCAACAAGGCGCACAAAATGGCCAGCTCTCGATTATGATCGGCTGCCAAGAAGGCGATTTTGCTGAAATTAAAAACTTGCTTACGCCCTATACCAAAGCCATTGCCCGCATGGGTGAAGTAGGCTGCGGCCAAAAAACCAAAATGGTTAACCAAATTTGCGTAGCAGGGCTAATACAGGCGCTTGCCGAAGGTATTGCGTTTGCGCAAAAAGCTGGGCTGGATGCCGAACAGGTTATAAATTTAGTCGGTGCAGGGGCCGCCAGTAGCTGGCAACTGCTCAACCGCCATCAAACTATGATTGCAGGCCAGTATCAGCATGGTTTTGCGGTGGACTGGATGCGTAAAGACCTGCAAATTTGTTTACAAGAAGCAATGCGCAATGGATCCAGCTTGCCTGTAACCGCGCTAGTGGATCAATTTTACGGTGAATTGCAACAACAAGGGCTTGGTCAATACGATACCTCTGCCCTGCTTCTGCGCTTAAAAAATACACCAAAATAACATCCGTTTTATACAACCCTCTACTGCGTGCTTATTTTTCAGGTATTTTCAGCTTTTTACGCAGTAGCGCCTGCACTTCGCGCGCCAACTCCTCGGGGGCGAACTTCGATAAAAAGCCATCGCAACCCACTTTTTCGACCATCGCATTATTGAAGTTCCCTGAAAGCGACGTATGTAACACCACCATTAAATGCTGTAACGCAGGGTCGCGGCGAATTTCAGTGGTCAGCATATAGCCGTCCATTTCTGGCATTTCGGCATCGGTAATCACCATCAGCAGCTCGTTTTCTAAATCTCGCCCCTGCTCTTTCCAGTGCATCAACAGCTGATAAGCCTCCAAACCGTTATGCACCTCAACGATATTAATACCCAAAGGCGACAGCACTTGGCGCACCTGTGAGATGGCCACGTGCGAATCATCGGCAATCAATAAATCTTTGCCTTTAATGCGACGCATAAGCTCCTGGTCGTAAGTTTCCGCAGGCAGAGTCATGTTGTACGGTGAAATCTCCGCCAGCACCTTTTCCACATCAATAATTTCGACGATGCGATCATCTAAATGCGTGATAGCCGTTAAATAATGCTGTCGCCCCGAGCCTTTGGGCGGTGGCAAAATCTCATTCCAATTCATATTGACGATACGATCCACACCTCCAACCAAAAAAGCCTGCACGGTTTTGTTGTATTCGGTCACGATAATAGTGGCATTGGCTTTATCGACATTGAGCGCCCCCATGCGCACCGCATGACGCAAATCTACTACTGGCACGGTTTGGTCGCGAAAATGCGTAACACCGCAGACTGAAGGATGACGATCTGGGATTAAAGTCAGGTGAGGCAGGCGCATAACTTCCTGCACTTTAAAAACGTTGATAGCAAACTGCTGCCGCCCACCTAGATTAAATAACAACAGCTCAAGGCGATTCTCACCAACCAGCTTGGTGCGCGCATCAACACTACTTAAAATACCGCTCATGGCAGGCTCCGCTTAGTAATCTAAACGAAGTGTAGTCAAAAAAATTTAAAAGGTGCAAAAGCGTCTACACTGCAAAAGTTTTTTAGGGGAAATGCATGGGAAACAAAAAACTGCCCTTAATGGCGCGCCAACCTATTCTTGATCGCCATCTTAAAATCTATGGCTACGAGTTGCTGTGTCGCCCGATACCCGATGACAGCCTAAGCTGGCAGCAAACGCATGGAGACGAAGCTACCCGAGAAGTCTTAATTAGCGCCTTTAATGATGTTGGCATTGAGCATGTCACAGGTGGGCTGCCTGCTTTTATAAATTTCACTCATTATTGGCTACACAACCCACCTACTCTGCCTAAGAAGAGCTTCGTTGCTGAAATTTTAGAGCACATAGAACCCACCGCCGAAAATGTGGCCGCGATCAAAGCCTTGCATGGTAAAGGCTATCGTTTGGCGCTGGACGATTATCAGGGCAATCCTGAACAAGCCGTCTTCTTTCCTTATTTGCACATTGTCAAAATTGACTTACGCTTGCTCAATTCCTTAGATGAATTACCCAAAATCATTCAACGCTATGAAAGCCATCAGCTTATGTGGCTGGCAGAAAAAGTTGAGACCCTCGAAGAATTTGATTTCTGTAAAAATGCAGGCTGTGACTTATTCCAAGGGTATTTTTTTAGTCAGCCCTCCAATGTGTATGGCAATCGCTTTTTGGATAATCACATTGCAGTTATGCAGCTTTTGAAGGTTTTAAACAAAGAAGAAGCCACCTTAGAGGAAGTAGCCAACGTC
>JBDKHD010000137.1:0-3114 GCA_039797885.1 Pseudomonadota bacterium | reverse complement strand
GCATCCATCTTGGCCAAGGTCGCCCGCGACCGCGATATGATTGAGCAAGACGCGCTTTATCCAGGCTACGGCTTTGCCAAGCACAAAGGCTACGGCACGGCCGTGCATTTAGAAGCGCTACAGCGCCTAGGCCCTTGCGCCATTCACCGCCGCAGCTATGCCCCTGTTAAAGTATTATTACGACAAGAACTGTAAGGAATTGTCGGAGGTGGTGATGCAGATCAATTTTTTACAGCATTAACCTTTTGACATTGGCTGTTTCTTGCTATCCATGACGGTCGAATAATAAAAAACGTCCGTTCTTGTCTAGGGGTAGTAACATTATGCGTAAGGAAATAAACCTCGCTCTGAAGCTCACTTTGGGTTTTGGGTTGATCATTGTTGTTTTGGTTTTAAGTTTGATATTTGCGCTCAACCGTACCAGCGCTATTAACTCACTGATTGAAAAAATGGTGCAGGAAGATTGGCGTAAAGCCGAGCTGGCCAATGCCTCGGCGCAACGGATGAACGTCATCGCTCGCGAAAGTTTTGCACTGTTTTTTGTCAAAGATATGGATGCCTCCATCGCTTACATTGACGGCCAGCGCCTTGCCATCAATGCCGCCATGCAAGAGCTAAAAAGCTTAGTGAAATTGGAGCAGGGCAAGGACTTGCTTCGTCGCATTGAGGCGGCGCGTCTGCCCTATGTGCAGGCCTATCAGGATGCCAGCCAGGCTTTGAAACAAGGCCAGCGTGACGAGGCCGTTCTTATCATGCAAAACCGCGCCATGCCCGCTTTGGCCGAGCTTTTGCCTGTGGTGCAGGGCATGGTGGATTTTCAAGGCGAGGTGGTAAAGCAAAGCGGCATGAACGCCTTAAATTACTACCAAACCGCACGTCGTAATTTGATTTTGGTGATGATTTTGGCCGTGCTTACGGCGGGTGCTTTGGCATTTTGGATAGTGCGCTCGGTGACCAAGCCTTTAGGTGGCGAGCCGCGCGATGTTAAAAGCGCAGTTGAGCGCATTGCAGGCGGCGATTTATCTGGCGACCTGCGCCTAAAAAATAACGATACGCAAAGTCTGATGGCGGCGATGGTGCGCATGCAACAAAGCCTAAAAGACATGCTTAAAGAGCTGTCTGCACATGCGCACGGCGTGGCAGGAGCGGCGTTACAGCTTTCTGCGGCTGCCAAACAAATCAGTACCGCCTCGGCCATGCAAAATGAAGCCAGCAGCTCGATGGCGGTGGCCATAGAAGAAATGAGCGTGAATATCGATCAGGTTTCAGGCAGCGCAGGCCAAACTTTAAGCATCAGCGACGAAACGGGGCGCTTATCCAGTCAGGGCGCGCAAGCCTTTGATAAAACCGTTGAGAACATGCAGCAGATCGCTCAAAGCGTGCAGCAAGCGGCAAGCAATCTAAACGAAGTAAACACCCACACCCAAGAAATCAGCGGCATAGTCGAGCTGATCAGCAACATTGCCGCGCAAACCAACCTGCTGGCACTCAATGCCGCCATCGAAGCCGCGCGTGCGGGTGAGGCAGGGCGTGGCTTTGCTGTGGTCGCCGATGAAGTACGGCATTTGGCCGAGCGCACCTCCAAAGCCACAGTCGAAATCACCTCTATGATAGGTAACGCGTTAAATAGCGCGCAGGGTGCGGACGGTGCTATGCAGGAGGTCGAAACTCGGGTGGCAACGGGCTTGAGTTTGACCGAACAAGCGCGCACCGCCATGACGCGCATTGGTCAGGGTACGGCGCATGTGCTGGCGTCGATGAATGAAATTTCAGGCGCGTTGCACGAACAAAATACCGCCAGTAATGAAATTTCTTCGCGCATCGACACCATTGCCAAAATGTCCGAAGAAAATCATTTGGCCATCAACGAAGTGATGCACACCGCGCAGCATTTAGAGCAGTTGGCAGGCCAAACTTTGGCTCAGGTTCGTCAATTCCGCATATAGGGTTGTTATGTCGATTCGTAGTTTTTTTCTTGCACTGATATCGGTTTTAAGCCTGCTGCTGGCTGTGATTGGCTTTTGGCAGATTCAGGATCAAGAGGCCAAGGCCGAGGCCGTGGAATGGCTACAGCAAAGCAATCATTTAATGAGCAGCATTCAGCGTGCCAGCGCCGAGCTGGCCAATGAGCGCGGGCTGACCACAAGCTTACTGGCTGAAAAACAAAGCCCGCGCCCCGATGCCGCCAAAGTGCATCACTTGTGGCTTAAAGTGCAGGCTCAGCAGGACATCAGTAATCAGCGCTTGGCCGAGGTGCAGTACTGGTTTGATGGCATGTTGGCGCTGCGCAGTAACCACCCGCTGGCACAGTATCAAGCGCGTTTTGACCAGCTGCAAGAATACCTGGTGACGCGCCGCCAAGCGGTGGCGGTGGTGGTGCAAACAGGGCGCACGGCCTTGGATGTTGCACACTGGATTGCCGACAGCACGCAAATCATCGACACCCTGTACGGCATGGCGGGCGTGGGGATGCTGCCCCTAGATGGCAACGTTTACAGCTACGCCTCGCGCTCGGTGGTGCAGGATGTGCTCTTTACCTTAAGTGAATACCTGGGGCGCGAACGCGCGCTTCTGGTTGCGGCACTGGTCAAGCAACAGCCGCTTACGCCCGATGAGCTTGCCCGCCTTGCGGAATACCACAGCGTTGCCAAGCAAGCCTTGCAGCGTGTCGAAGGTTTTTTAGGCCAGCTTGATGAGGGGTTGTATCTGCAAAACGAGCGTCAGGCGTTAAGGCAGTATGTGCAACAGTTTGAGGCGCAGCGCCTAAGCCTTATTCAAGCCAGCCAAGACTTAAAAGCCTATCCCATTACTGGAGAGGAGTGGTTTGACACCGCCAGCCAGGCCATCAATCAGGTGATCTTGCTGTCGCAAGAGCTGGAGAAACGCTTTGACGCCCAGATCGCAGCGCTCAAAACCAGTGCCGAACAAGCGCGTTATTTAATGACCGTCGTGCTTTGTGCTTTTGTCTGCTGCTTTGTTTTGGCCGTGTATTTGTTGCGCGCGCGGGTGTTGCAGCCCTTGATGTGCTTAGCGCAAACCGCGCAGCAAATTGGCGCAGGCAACTTGCAGCAGGCGGTGCGCTGTACGCGTAACGATGAAGTCGGGCGCTTGGGG
>JBDKHD010000136.1:0-5094 GCA_039797885.1 Pseudomonadota bacterium | reverse complement strand
TTACGACAAAGAAGCCTCCGAACCAAGCTTTACCTCGTTCACCGACCCAGCAGGTACTCGGCACGATCGCGCCACGGGCTTTGGTGGTGGCGGCAAGACGGTGGACAACACCAACCGCAGTTTGGGAGCAAGTTTGGATTGGAATATCAATGCCAAGCAGCGATTGTCCTTGGATGTAGACAGCTATCGTCAGGAGTACGATAACAGCCCACTGCCCGATGGCACCTTCCCGCTGGGCACGGTAGACAGTATCAATACCATTTGGCGTCAAGGCGGGGTGTGCGAAGGTTTTAAACCCACTTCAGGTGGCAATCAGGCTGCTAAGTGCGCGGCAGGCGGCGGCACTTGGCATGCCCGAGCCGAGCCGCGTGCGGGCTACGCCAAAGAGCAAGAGTTTACCCGTGATACTTGGGCGCTGACTCATAATGGTGATTGGGATTTTGGCCATAGTTTGGTGTCCTTGTCGTACGTCAGCACCAATAACAATGGCCGCACCTTGCCCTTTACTGTGGCCGAACGTCAGCAATTGCTGCAAATGATGCAAGGCGCAGGTAGCTACGCCACTATGACGGTGGATGAGCGCAAGGCGCTCGCCGAAGCCACCTTCCTGCCGCGTGCCAAGCGCGTCATGGAAAGCGAGCAATATGTGTTAGATACCAAGCTCGATATGCCTTTTGAGCTCTTGGGTCAGCACACCGCTGTGCTGGGCAGCCAGATTACGCGTGGCAAGTTAAACGACGGCGTTTTTGGTCGTGAGGTGGGCTCGGCCAACAAAGCTCAGGATCATAATATGTGGTCGGTATTTGCTGAGGATACTTGGTTCATCGTGCAGCCTTTTGCGCTAACGGCAGGCGTGCGTTACGACAACCACGAAGTCTTTGGCGATGCCGTTAGCCCACGTTTGTACGGCGTGTACAATATCAATCACAACTGGACGGTAAAAGGCGGTGTCAGTACGGGCTTTAAAACGCCCAATACCACCGACCTGTACGAGGGTGTGGTGGGTTTTGGCGGCCAGGGCACTATGCCGTTCTTCGGTAACCCCGATTTAAAACCCGAAACCAGTACCAGCTCCGAGCTGGCGCTGTATTGGCAGGCCGATGCAGGGCACGGCTTTAACCTGACGCTGTTTCAAAATACCTTCAAAGACAAAATCTCCGGCCAGCCCTGCGGGCCTACCACGGCTTATGTTTGCGCCAGTACCGGGGACTACGCCACTTTGAATTACGCCAACAGCAGCAAAACCGTCAACATTGATGAGGTGCAGCTGCAAGGGGCGGAAGTGGCAGGGCGTCTGCAATTGTTGGATAGCCTCGCGCTGCGCGCCAATTACACCTACACCGACAGCGAGCAAAAGAGCGGTGCCAATGAAGGCCAGCCTTATGGCAATATCGCCAAGCACATGGCGAACAGCACCTTGGATTGGCAAATGCTGGATAGCTTTGGCCTATTCCTTACTGTGGAATACCGCGATAGACGCTTCCGTAGCTGGGATGCCGTGGCCGATAAAGCCTTGTATTACAAGGCCTATGAGGTCCTGCACTTAGGCTTTAATTACCAAATTCTTGAAAACCTGCGTTTAAGTGGCCGCATCAACAACCTCTTGGATCAGGATTTCACAGGCTTTAAACCCGTCTTTAACGATGCCAATAACGACGGCGATTATTTGGATACCCACGAAATCAGCTATTTGGATGACTACAACAACAAAGACAAGCGCCGTAATTACTGGCTGAGTCTGAATCTGGCCTTCTAAAATTTCGCAGGCGCGAGAGAGTAAATAAAAAACATTCTCATTTGTGTTTGACTTTGCTACACTCGCGCCTCATTTTGATTGGGCAAGTGGTCTAGGCCAAATGCGCCCACCAGGGGCTGAGGTCAGTGAAATTTTTATGCAAAAAATGAGTATGGGCAGCCTAAGGCAATGGCATTGGGTCAGTTCGTCGCTGTGCTTAGTGGGTATGCTGCTTTTTGCTGTTACGGGCATCACCTTAAACCACGCTGCTGATATTCCAGCCGCGCCTAAAGTGCAGAAAATTGAGATCACACTCAGCCCTGCACAGCTGCAATTACTGCAAGGAAAAACAGCAGGCTCTTTGCCCTTGGCGCTTAGAAGAATGCTGTGGGAGCAGCATCAGCTGGATATCCCCGAGCGCGACGCTGAATGGGCAGAAACCGAGCTGTATTTGGCGCTACCCAAACCAGGTGGCGATGCTTGGCTAAGTATCGATCTGGAAAGCGGAGAATTGCTTTACGAAAACACCGAGCGCGGTGCAATTGCTTATTTAAATGATTTGCACAAAGGCCGTAATACCAGTTTGGCGTGGATAATTTTTTTGGATATTTTTGCGCTCTTGTGTTTGGTGTTTTCGCTTTCGGGGTTGTGGCTTTTGTGGCGCTACGCCAAGCAGCGCCCCAGCACTTGGCCTTGGGTAGGATTGGGTTTTTTAGTGCCCGTGCTTATCGTTATTTTAACTATTCATTGAGGACGAATTATGAAAAAAAATCGGTGGCTTATTGCGCTGCTGCTGGGCGGTTTTATGGGTGCTATGGCGCAGGCACAAGAGTTGGAAATTCGCGTGGAATTACCCAAGCTCAATGTGGCGGAATATCACAAGCCTTATTTGGCTTTGTGGCTGGAAGACGAGCAGGGCGCTCATGTTGCCAATATTGCGCTGCTTTACGATGCAAAAATGCGCAACAACGAAGGTGAAAAATGGCTCAAAGATTTACGCCAGTGGTGGCGTAAATCGGGGCGCACCTTAGCCTTTCCGATAGACGGTGTGACAGGCGCAACCAAAGGGCCGGGTGTGCATCATTTTACTTTCACCCTGCCGCAAAATTTACATGCAGGAAATTATCAAGTGCGAGTTGAAGCCGCACGCGAAGTCGGTGGGCGAGAGCTGGTAACCTTACTTGTCACTTTACCCGTTAAAAAATCAATAGAAATCAATGAGCAGGGCCAAAGTGAATTGGGCACTGTTTCTTTATTGCTTAAACCATAAGGAGTGTTGCAATGAAAAAGGCCTTAATAAAACCGCTGTTGGTCGCCGCATTACTAACCAGTGCGATAACGGCTCAGGCGCATCGTGCGTGGATTTTACCCGATGTGACTGTGCTTTCAGGTGAAGCTCCCAGTGTGACCTTTGATATGGCAGTATCCAACAGTCTATTTAATTTTGACCATGTGCCTGTTGGTAACGCCAGCTTAATTATTCACTCTCCCAATGGAGAATTACTTGCGCCTGAAAATCTTTATACGGGTAAATTTCGCACTGTTTTTGATTTAACACTTAAAAAAGAAGGTACTTACCATATAGCTATCTCAAGCCAAGGGCTTTTTGCTAAATGGGAAGGTGATGCAGGGAAACCGCAGTTTTACCCTAAACGTGGCGAAATTTTTAAACAGGATGAGTTTGAAAAAGTCGTACCTAAAAACGCCGCAAAATTGGAAATTGTGCAAAGTTCTCGACGCGTTGAAACCTTTGTAAGTTTAGGCAAGCCCAGTGCGTTTACGCTGACACAACAGGGATTGGAATTAAAAGCCGTAACCCACCCCAACGATTTGTTCGTAGGGGAAAAAGCCAAGTTTCAATTTTATATGGATGGTAAAGCGGTAGAGGGCGTGGACGTCACGGTGATTCGTGAAGGCACACGTTATCGTAATGACCCTCAGGAGCTTAAATATCGCACGGATAAAAACGGCGAGATTGAAATCAATTGGAATGGAGCAGGGCGTTATTATTTAGCGGCCAGCTACAAAGACAATCAAGCTCAAAAGCCAGCCAGTTCGCGTGCAGGCAGCTACGCGGCGGTATTCGAGGTTTTACCTGAGTAATTTCTGTGCGGCGAGATGATCGCCGCTTTATTTTATGTTTAATAATACCGATATTATTCACGCCAGTGTTTGGCTTTTGGCTTATTTTGCTTTGCTTTTGTGGAGCTTTCGACAGTCGTTATTTTCACGCCAAAGCCACCCACGAGGCTCGCGTATTTTTGCTTATGCCAGCATGGGCGGAACGGCACAAAAATTGGCCGAACAGCTCGCACAAGCACATCAAGAGCAAGCCGTTTCCTTAAATAAATTGACAGACAAAGAGCTTGGTCAAGCGCAAGAATTATTTATTATCGCCAGTACTTATGGCGAAGGTGAAGCACCTGATAATGGCCGGTTATTTGCAGCTCATCTTGCAGGAAAGACGGGTGACTTATCGAGGCTTAAATTTGCGGTGTTAGGTTTGGGTGACAGCCACTATGCTCAATACTGCGCTTTTGCAAAGCAAATTTTTGCGCAGCTGAGCGCTAAAAATGCACAGCCTTATTTTGATTTAATTTGCGTCGATCGCATGGATATTCAAGCTTTGGCATGGTGGCAAGAACAGCTGCGCACTCATGCAGGTTTAAGCTTTGCTGCGGTGACGGTTGAAAAAGATCCGTGTTTTTCGGCATCGTTGCAAAAGCGGGAGCATTTAAATCCAGGCAGCCAAGGCGGCGCGTTGTATCAGCTCGATTTTTCTGTGCCCAAAGCGGTGCAGTGGCAAGCAGGGGATATTGCGCAATTGCACGGGCAAACACGGCGAGAATACAGCATTGCTAGCGTTGTTTGCGAACAAACCCTGCGCCTTTTAGTGCGTGAACGCCGTCATGCCGATGGCTCGCTGGGTTTGGGCAGTGCTTTATTGTGCCGCGACCTTAGCCTAGGCGAGAGCGCGATTTTTAGCGTGCGTAAAAACCCCAGTTTTTATGCACCGAAAGCTTCGCATCCCATGATTTTAATCGGCAATGGTACGGGGCTTGCTGGGTTGCGCGCACATATGGCGGCGCGACCTTTGGGCAGTTTAACTTGGTTGATTTTTGGTGAGCGTCACCCTAAATACGATGCCACTTGGCATAACGAGCTGTGGTCTTGGCGCGAAACGGGGCGGCTGTCACAGCTGGACTTGGCTTTTTCTCGCGTACAGGCAGCGGATATGCCGCAAGTGGGTTTGGCGCGCTGGCATCCAGGCTATGTGCAGCAGGTGTTGCATAAGCACAGCTTAGAGTTGAAATCTTGGCTTAACCAAGGTGCGGTTATGTATCTGTGTGGCAGTCGCA
>JBDKHD010000135.1:0-3426 GCA_039797885.1 Pseudomonadota bacterium | reverse complement strand
CGACAGTGTGCGTGCTACATCCAAGCCGCGAAATAAATCACGCACAATGGCCGCCGAGTTTACGACCGCCAGCCCACCGCCTAACGCCTGAAAAACACGCAGGCTAAGCAGCTCGTTGAGCGTGTCGGCTTGGGTAATTAAAAAACTGTTGGCAGCAAAAATACTGAGGCCAATTATCACTAAAGGACGGCGGCCAAAGCGATCGGACAGCGGGCCACCACTTAATTGCCCCAGCGCAAAACCGATTAAATAGGCGCTGATGGACAGCTCGGCAAAATGAATGTCTGTGCCTAAGTCTTGGGCGATGACGGCCATGGCAGGCAAGTTCATATCGACGGCAAGCGGGGAGATGGCGGTTAAAAATGCCAGCAACACAGGCAAAGGCAAAATAAGATAGCGCATGGTTGGCCTAGGAAAGAGGAAAGCCGCGCCATTATAGAGAAGCAGGCGCATAGGGGTAGTGGCGTTTTGTGAACAGACTGTGGCAAATGAGCGTGATTCCGTTACACTCACCAGATTTTAAAAATACGATGAGAGCAATATGCAAAATTCGGTAAAACAAGGCGTGCTGTTGGTGAACCTGGGTACGCCCGATGCGCCTACGCCTTTGGCCGTTAGAAAATACTTGGCCGAATTTTTATGGGACAAGCGTGTGGTCGATGCGCCGCGCCCGCTGTGGTGGCTGATTTTACACGGCATTATTTTGCGCACCCGCCCCAAGCGCGTAGCGCAGGCGTATCAAAGTATTTGGCAGGCCGAGGGCTCGCCCTTACTGAATATTTCCAAGGCGCAGCAGGCGGCGTTGCAACAAGAATTGGGCTTGCCAGTGGCCTTGGCCATGACCTACGGCAATCCAAATCTGGCGCAAGCGTTGGCAGAGCTTAAAGCGCAGCAGGTCGAAGAAATTGTGCTGTTGCCGCTTTTTCCGCAGTACAGCGACAGCACCACGGCGGCGGTGTGGGATGCTTTAGCAAAAGTATTTGCGCGCACGCATGCCTTACCCAAGCTGCATTTTGTCCACAATTATCACGATCATCCGCTTTATATTCAGGCCCTAGCGCAATCGGTGCGCCGTTATTGGCAGGAGTATGGGCAGGGTGAAAAATTGCTGATGTCGTTTCACGGTATTCCTGAGCGTTATGAAGACCGTGGCGACCCATACCCCAGCCAATGCCGCACTACGGCCACGTTGCTGGCACAGGAATTGGGTTTAAGTGCCAAGCAGTGGCTTTGTACTTTTCAGTCGCGCTTTGGCCGCGAACCCTGGGTGAAGCCCTACACCGATTGCACGTTGGCGGAACTGGCACAGCAAGGTGTGGCGCGTGTGGATGTGATTAGCCCTGCTTTTGCCGCCGATTGTTTGGAAACATTAGAAGAATTAGAAGTGGAAAATCGCGCGCATTTTTTACAAGCGGGCGGCAAGGATTACCATTACATTCCTTGTTTAAATACCGACCCTGAGCACATTGCGCTTTTGGCTGCGCTGGTACGCCAACCCTTATGTCGATAAGAGAGAAAATTATGTCTGAACGTGTGTTATACGAAGTAAAAGATCATCTTGCCTATGTTTGGCTTAATCGCCCTGAAAAACTCAATGGTTTAGATTTGGCCATGTTTCATGAGGTGGTGTATACGGCAAAAAGAATTCGAAAAAATAAAAATATCCGCGCGGTTATTTTGGCGGCCAAAGGATCATCGTTTTGCGCGGGGTTGGATTTTCAAGCGGTCAGTAAAAATCCCAGCATGATTGCCAAAGTATTTTTAAAATTGCCGTGGACGAAACAAAACTTGGCACAAGAAATTGCGCATTGTTTTCGTGATTTGCCAGTGCCTGTGATTTGCGCCATTCAGGGCAATTGTTTTGGTGGCGGCATGCAAATGGCGTTAGCCTGTGATTATCGTATTGCCACACCCGATGCCAATTTATCCATTATGGAAATTAAATGGGGTTTAATTCCCGACATGAGCGGCACAGTGACCTTGTCACGTTTAACTCGTGTGGATATTGCTACCGAACTGACCATGACAGGGCGACAATTCTCAGCAACGGAAGGTTTTGAGTACGGGCTTATTAGTAAGCTGGCGCCAGACCCTGTGGCCGAGGCAGAGAAATTAGCGCAGATTATTGCCAGTAAGTCGCCCGATGCCATTGCTGCTACCAAGCAGCTATTTAAGAAAACGTGGAAGGCGGATACTTGGAAAGCGTTGCGCGTGGAGCGTTGGATTCAAGCGCGACTTTTGGGGCGTAAAAATCAAGTGATTGCGATGAAAAATGGCTTGGCGGGTAAGGGTGCAGAACCCAAGCCTTTTAAAAACCGTTCTTTTTAACGCATCGTGCTAAACCTTGTATTTAATCGGATAACAGGGTAATTTCTCGCCATTGTTTGGATCGGTCGTTTGGCGATACTTCAGTTTTATTTATTAAGAAGTATCTGCGTGAACGGCCGTTTTTTATTGTGAGGTAAAAGACATGGCAAGAAAGCCCAATATTATCCTGACTGAAATCGACTTGGAGCGCTTGGAGCGCTTGCTTGAAAAGGTGCCAGACAGTCAATTCCCCAGCAAAAAAGGCTTGGAAGAGGAACTGGAGCGCGCCAAAGTCGTGCCTTCGGCTAAAGTCCCCGCCGATGTTGTGACTATGAACTCCAGCGTGCGTTTTCGTGAAATGCCAGAAGGTGCAGAGTTTACCCTGACCTTGGTTTACCCCAAGGATGCGGGCAAAGAGGGCACGATTTCTATTTTGGCTCCTGTGGGGGCGGCGCTTTTGGGGCTGAAAGTCGGCGCTGAAATTGAGTGGCCCAATGCTAAGGGTGAGAAGCTGCGCGTACGCATCGAGGAGGTGGTGTTTCAACCTGAGCGTGCGGGCGAAATGCACCTTTAACCCTTTCTACCGAGGCGCATTGAGCGCCTCTTTTTTTATCCGCCTCCCCTCCCTTTATCGAAACTCCGCTGCGCCTTTGCCCTGCGCCTCCGCCTTAAACTGCGCTGGCGTTTAAGCCTGCACTCACGCGGCTACCTTTCGGCTTTTTCGTCGCCCCAACCGCAGCTTGGCCGCTTTGGCTGTGCGGCTACCTTTCGCCCCAAACTCCACTTGCTGTGCCTTGCCCTGTGCTTGGCCGAAGCATCGCTGGCGTTGAAGCCTGCACTCATGCGGCTACCTTTCGGTACACAATCCGCAGACACGCTGTGAATACATCCTTGTACGCTCTCTGTTGCCATCCATGGCAACAGAAGGTCTGCTCTTTGTGTACCGAAACGCCTTGCTCGTTGCGGCTTTGCACGCGGCGTAAGCCGAAACACCAGTAGGGCTTTCAGACTGCGCAAGATTGGTCTAGCTCGAAATACCTGCTCGTTGCGGCTGCATACACCGAAGCGGCGGCCTGCACAGGACTTCAAGCCGTTTTGGCGCGGCGTTTCGGTGCACAA
>JBDKHD010000134.1:0-7886 GCA_039797885.1 Pseudomonadota bacterium | reverse complement strand
CGCCTATGCCCGTACTGCCAAGGCGTTCACGAGCCAAAAAGCGCTCGTAAATGTCGCTGGCAGAACTGTTGGGCATTTGATTGGCGACGAAGGCCGCGAGGTACTCCAGTAATTTTTTCTTGCTGGAAATGCTCACGTCCTTCAGGGTGTGCTCCTGCGTGAGGATGTCCTCAATGAGAGTGCTCATGGTTTAGTTTTGGCCTTGTTTGCGGGCAACGATTTTTTCTTTGTGTTTTTGCAATTGACGAATGAGTTTTTCAACCATTTGGTCGATTGCGGTGTACATGTCATCGCTTTCGGCGCTGGCGTGCAAATCGGGGCCGCCTACGGAGAGATTGCTCTCGGCTGTCATTCGATCTTTTACGACGGTTAAAGTGACTTGAGCAGAAACAATGCCATCGAAATGGCGCTCAAGTTTGGACATTTTGTCCTCCACAAAAGCTTGCAGTGATTCGGTGATTTCAATGTGATGACCGCTGACGTTTACTTTCATGCCCAGACTCCTTGTGTTGCTGGCGAAAAATGGTATCAGTTTAAATCAGTTGCTTGCGCTCATTGGATGGCGGAATAAATAAGGCTTCGCGGTATTTGGCGACGGTGCGCCGTGCTACTTGAATGCCTTTATCCGCAAGCAATGCCGCAATTTTATTATCGCTTAAGGGTTTGCGTGCATTCTCCTCTGCAATCAGTTTTTTGATCATGGCACGAATGGCCGTTGAAGAACACTCCCCACCTGCGTCGGTATTGACGTGGCTCGAGAAAAAATATTTTAGTTCAAAAATACCGCGTGGTGTGTGCATGTATTTTTGCGTAGTGACACGCGAAATAGTGGATTCGTGCATACCAACCGCTTCGGCAATATCGTGCAGCACCAAAGGTTTCATGCCTTCATCGCCTTGTTCAAAAAAATCAATTTGGTGTTCAACAATTTTGGTGGCGACTTTTAATAAAGTTTCATTGCGACTTTGCAGACTTTTAATAAACCAGCGTGCTTCTTGTAAATTGTCGCGTAAAAAAGCGTTGTCGGTGGAATTATCGCTACGACGAATAAGAGCCGCGTAATCGGCATTAACGCGCAGTTTGGGGGCGATTTCGGGGTTTAATTCTACGCGCCATTCATCACGGACATTGCGTACTATGACATCAGGGATAACGTATTCGGCTTGCTCAGAGCTGACGCCTGCGCCAGGCTTGGGGTTTAGCTCTTTTATCAGCCGCAGTACGGCCTTGAGCTCGTCTTCACTTAGACGGATTTTGCGCATCAAACCTTGGTAATCTTTGCTGCCTAAAAGCTCAATATGGTCACGAATAACTTCTTTGGTTTCACCAAGCCATTGGGTGTCGGTGGGCAGTTGTTGCAGCTGAAGAAGTAGGCATTCGCGCAGGTCGCGGGCAAAGACGCCAGCGGGGTCAAATTGTTGTAGGCGGCGCAATACGGCAATAACTTCGTCTTCATCCAAATTCAGCGCCTCGCCTAGGCTTTCGAGCACGTCTTCGATGGTGGTGTGCAGATAGCCGTCGTCATCGACGCCGTCGATCAGCATCATGGCAATGCTGCGATCGGTGTCGGTCATGGGGGTGAGGTTGAGTTGCCACAACAAATGGTCTTGGAGGTTGTCTGCGCTGGCGTGACGGGAGTCGTAATCGAAGTCGTCGTCATCCTGGTTGTGGCTGCCAGAGGCAACGCCTGCGGTGGCTTGAAAGGTGTCGTCCCATTGGCTGTCGGTGGGTAAATCATCGGGGATTTGTTCTTGTGACCACTGTGCATCCAGCTCTGGGGTGTCGGCCTCTTCGGAGCTGACGCGCGTTTCATAGTTGTCGAAGTTGTTGGGCTGCGAGAGGTCGTTAAGGCCATCTTGCTCATTTTCTTCAACTTCGAGCATGGGGTTGGAGTCGAGCGCTTCCTGTATTTCTTGTTGCAAGTCTAAGGTGGAGAGCTGCAATAGGCGGATGGCCTGCTGCAACTGTGGGGTCATGGCAAGTTGCTGCCCCATTTTTAACTGCAAAGAAGTTTTCATAGAGGAATAAGGCTACTCGTTAGTCGGCACGTTTCGTGCATTATACGGAAAGTTTTTTACCTTTTCCTACTATAGACGGAAATCTTCACCCAGATACTGCTTGCGTACCTGTTCGTTGGCTAATACCTCTTCAGCGCTGCCTTCGGCAATGATGTGACCACCGCCTACTATGTAGGCTTTTTCGCAAATGGCGAGGGTTTCGCGCACGTTATGGTCGGTAATTAACACGCCTATGTTGCGCGCTTTGAGCTGGCGAATGATGTCCATAATGTCGGAGACCGAGATGGGATCGACGCCCGCAAAAGGCTCATCCAAGAGAATAAATGCAGGCTCGGCGGCCAATGCGCGTGCAATTTCAACGCGGCGGCGTTCCCCACCCGATAGCGCCATGCCTTTGCTTTTGCGAATGTGCTGAATATGAAACTCATCCAGTAGGCTTTCGAGCTTGGCTTGTTTTTGGGTTTTATTCAGGTCTTTGCGTGGCTCAAGGATGGCCATGATGTTGTCTTCAACCGAGAGTTTGCGAAAGATGGAGGCCTCTTGCGGTAAATAGCCAATGCCCTTGCGCGCACGCCCGTGCATGGGTAGGGCGCTTAAATCTTCATCGTCGATGCGCACGCGGCCATTATCGGCCTGAACGAGATTGACGATCATATAAAAACAGGTGGTTTTGCCTGCACCGTTTGGCCCAAGTAATCCGACAATTTGCCCGCTCTGTACCGAGAGAGAGACGTCTTTTACGACAGCGCGGCCGCTGTAGCTTTTAGCAAGATGTTCGGCGTAAAGAGTTTTCATGCAAGGCCTTAGGGTTTTTTTGCTTGTTGAGGCTGAATCACTACGCGAATGCGCGAAGGCTTGTCACCGTTTTTTTCGCCCGCAGAGACGATTTCTTTATCCATATCGTACCAGATGCGCTCGCCAGTAAGGACATTGCTCTCGCGATCTAGGTGCGCCTTGCCAAGCAGTAGCGTCTGTCTTTGCTTGGCCAAGTATTCGATACGCAACGCTTTGGCGTGGGTGATGGCTTCATTGGCTTGAATTTGTTGCTCATAGAGGGCGGGCTTGCCTTCGGCTATGACTTTCTCAAGACGATCGTCACTGCCGCGAAAAACGGTTAAACGATCGGCGTTAATTTTGATGGTGCCTTGAGTCAGGATCACATCGCCGCTGTAAACCACGCTGCCTGCCTGGCGGTCGAGCTTGGCGCTGTCGGACACAATGACGGTTTCTTGGTCAAAATCTTCAGGCAGTGCCAAAGCCAATGCGGGAGCAAATAGGCATAGGAGGATCAGTTTATTTAGCAGGCGGGGCATATTGGGTTCTTACCTGTTGGTGTAGTTCGAGTGTTTGTTCGGGCACGCTGAAACTCATGCCGATCCCTGTAGTGACAGCGTTGGCATTGCTAATGCGTACGGCCTTGTCAGTTTGAGCCGATTTATTTTGCAGGTTTATAAACAGTTCGCTGGTTTCAACCTGCACTTGTTCGGCTTCAGGAACATTTAAGGGTTCAATGAGTACCTGATTTTGCAAAACAATCTCACGAGTTTTGTCTTTCATGCTGCCTTTCGCAGCGCGAATTTGCCAAGTACGCCCATTGCTGTCTTGGGCGCGGATGTGGGGTTTATCAAATAGGGTGGATGCCGTGCTGTCGTAATGAGCGGATTTGGCGGCGGCAAGGCTTTGCTCAAGATGCCCTTCTTTGTCATATTGACGATTGATGAGGCCATCTCCGTAATAATCACTTTCCTCTCCTTGAACGGTACGCAATTCCTGTCTTGCTTGTTGTGCAATTTTGCGGCCAGATGCGTTATCCCAGTACAGATACGCCCCTCCCAGCACCAGTGCCAAAAGTACAATGACCCAAAGCGTACGGCGCGACATTAGACCACTCCCGCCTTGAGTAAATTATGCATGGTCAGTATGCCCATCAATTCGGAGCTGGTTTTATCCAGCACCAAGAGTGAGGTGATTTGGTGATCCTGCATTTGTTTGACGGCGGCCGCCGCTAAAGTACCTGCATAGGTGTGCTTGCCGCCCTTGGTCATGACGTCGCTGATTAGGGCGTTGCGAATATCAAAGCCTTGGTCGATGGCGCGGCGCAGGTCGCCGTCGGTAAAGATGCCCAGCAGTTGGCCGTCTTGCTGCACCGTGGTCATGCCCAAACCTTTAGAGGTGATTTCCAATAGCGCCTGCACCAAGGGCGTATCTGGGCTGACGCGGGGGATTTCTGCGCCCTTGTGCATGATGTCTTCGACTTTAAGCAGCAAGCGCCGTCCCAGTGCGCCACCTGGATGAGAGAAAGCAAAGTCCTCGGCGCTAAAGCCGCGCGCTTCCAATAAGGCCACAGCCAGCATGTCGCCCATAACCAGAGCGCAGGTGGTGGAGGATGTGGGAGCGAGATTTAACGGGCAAGCTTCTTGTTTTACGCCCGCATCTAAGTGTGCATCGCAGGCTTTGGCTAGGGTGGAATTGGGGTTGCCCGTGATGCTGATGAGGGCACTGCCCATGCGTTTGAGCAGAGGTAAAAGCCTTGTGACTTCGCTGGTTTCGCCCGAGTTAGACAGGGCAATCACCACGTCTTCAGGCTGAATCATACCCATGTCGCCGTGGCTGGCCTCGCCTGGGTGCACAAAAAAAGCGGGCGTGCCTGTGCTGGCAAGCGTGGCGGCAATTTTGCTGCCAACATGGCCTGATTTACCCATGCCCGTGACCACCACTCGGCCAGAGCCTTGCAAAATCAAGCGACAGGCGCGTGAAAAGTCGTTGGTTAGTCGTGCGCTCAGATCCCCTACGGCTTGTTGCTCAAGCTCGATTGTGCGTTTGGCAGAGCTTAAAAAATCAAAATCTAAGATGGGCGACATGCGCGGGAGCCTAAAAATACAAAGCAGGCATTGTAACTGTGGCAAGGGGCTTAGGCTACATCCTACACACAGAGGTATGGCTCAGGCTTGGCGCTCTAGGTATACTGCGCCTTCTTTTTTTAGCGTGAAACACTATGAACTTTTTTACACACCTGCCCGATTTTATCCTCAACCACTGGGAATTGAGCCTAATTTGGACTTTGTTCCTCATCGCTTTGTTTTGGGATAACGCCCGTCGCAGTGGTCAGAGCGTATCGCCTGCTCATGCCACGCAAATGATCAATAAAGACAACGCCTTGGTGCTGGATATTCGCGATAAAAAAGACTTCAGCTCAGGTCACTTAGCCAATGCCGTCAACATTCCTTATACCAATTTAGCCAGTCGTCTGGACGAGCTTAATAGTCATAAAGAGCGCCCCATTATTTTGGTGTGCAAAACAGGGCAGACGGTGAGCGTGGCAAGCAAAATGCTGCGTGAAAAGGGTTTTAATGCCATCCGCATGAGCGGCGGTATGATGGAATGGACCAATCAAAATCTGCCTGTCGTGCGCAGTTAATTTTTATAATAAGTAGGAAGAATAACCATGACCGATAACGTCCAGCCGCAATTTGCCCTGCAACGTATTTATTTAAAAGATGCGTCTTTGGAGGTACCCAACGCGCCCCAAGCTTTTGCCAAAGAGTGGAAGCCTGAGGTGCAAATCGATTTAAACACCAGTGCGCGCAAGCTCGATGAACAGCATTATGAAGTCATTGTAAAAGTGACAGCAACCGCCACCAACGCGGGTGAAAACGCCTTTTTGGTTGAATTGGTGCAGGCGGGTTTGTTTGCGTTGATCAATATCCCTGAAGAACAAGTTCGCCCCATGCTCGGCGCTATGTGCCCCAATATTCTCTTTCCTTATTTGCGTGAAAGTTTGGACAGTTTAGTGGTTAAGGGCGGCTTCCCAGCGTTGATGCTGGCTCCGATCAACTTCGATGCGCTCTATCAGCAGCGTTTAGCGCAAGAGCAGGTTCAGGCGCAAACCGAAACCACGCACTAAGAACCACCCTCATAATCCCGTTGTCGCCATGCTTCGTAAATCATGACGGCAACGGAGTTTGATAAGTTTATGCTGCGGCTATTGGGCAGCATGGGCAACCTCAGCCAATGTTCAAAGGGAATGCTCATACGCACAGCCTCGGGTAATCCGCGCGTTTCAGGGCCAAAAATCAAATAATCCCCCGCTTTGAAACTCGCACCAGAATGCGCGGTGCGCCCTTTGGTGGTCAGTGCAAACAGGCGCTTAGGCTGCTCGCTAGCTAAAAAGCTGGGGTAGCTGGCGTGCGTTTTGACCGTGGTGTATTCGCTGTAATCTAGACCTGCTCGGCGCAGGGCTTTTTCTTCCATCTTAAAACCCAAAGGTTCAATCAGATGCAAAGTACAGCCAGTGTTAGCGCACAGGCGGATGATGTTGCCCGTATTGGGCGGAATTTCTGGCTCAAATAAAACAATATGAAACATCAGCGTGCAGGTTTTGGAGTGATACGGTTATTGATACTGGCGCGTTGGATATGAATGGTCACTGTGTTGCTGGAAATCAGCGTCTTGCCCTGTTTGTCGCGAACCACAAATTGCAAGCCATGAGAGCCGCGATCCATGTTGCTTAAAGATACAGAGGTCTGGCGTCCTTCTTGAATGGCGTTGCCATTATCCAGCAAATACAGCGTATCGGCTTCGCGTAAATTGGGCACAAGCACCCCAGAAATATCCACATTACCGCCTTGTCCAGTGTTAAAAACTTGGTCGTTTGTGGGGCTTAGGATGCTTAGACTGGTGTAGCTAAAACTGGGTTCGTTGGCTTTGGCAGGGCTGTTTAGGCTGGTGCTGGGAGCGAGCGCGGGAATGGATGGTAGCTCTTTGACCTCGTGGCGCTCGGCGCTGGCGCTGGGGCGGTCACTGAACACCATGTTGCCATTGGCATCACGGCTAACATAGACCTCAGTAGCAAAGCTTAAGGCGCTTAATAAGCTGAATAAAATGGCGAAAATGATTGGCATAAGTCCCTATCTTGATCAAATGGCGGTCGTGGTAGGTGAAGCTAGCACAGCTTCTTGCTATCCTGCACCCCTTATTTTTTATGAGGTCTAACGATGGATTATCTTACCCTAAAACACGCCCACGCAGGCTTGGCGTATTTAAGTTTAGTGCTGTTTGTTGTGCGTTTTGCGCTGTTTTATTTTGCGTTTAAATGGCGCAGCAATAAAGCGCTGAAAATAGCGCCGCACGTCATCGATACCACGCTCTTTGTGTTTGCAATGATTATGCTCTTCTCTGCCAGTTTCGGCCTAAGTCATGCTTGGGTTTTGGCGAAAGTATTGGGCTTGTTGATGTACATCGGCTTTGGCGTGATGGCCATTCGTAAAGGAAAAACTTGGGGTTTTGCGGGTGCTTTAGCCAGCTACACCTATGTGCTAGGCGTAGCAAAAAGTAAAAGCGTGCTGTCTTGGCTTGTTTTTCTAAATTAACACCCACAGTGCCAATGCCGTAAAAATCGCGGCGGTACTGTAGCGAGCAAGGTGCAGCGGCATACGCTGCATCAGCTTGTGGCCAAAATACACCACGGGCACGTTGGCCAGCAGCATGCCTAAAGTCGTTCCCAGTGTTACCCATAAGACCGAGCCAAACTCGGCACCCAGCAGTACCGTCGCCACCTGAGTTTTATCGCCAATTTCAGCCAAGAAAAACAGCAGTGTAGTTGCTAAAAAAGCGCCCCAAGCGGCGTGAGTATTTTGCTGGTCGTCCTCTTTGTCGGGCACCAGTACCCACAGCGCCATCAACATAAAGCTGCCCGCCAGCACATAGTTTGCGACATCGCCCGTTATATAAGCCTGCAAAGATTGCCCCAGCCACACACCAAGCCAAGCCGAAGCGGCGTGATTGAGCAGCGTGGCGATTAAAATGCCCAGCACTATGGCAGTTTTATTGCGAAATTTGGTTGCAAGCAGTAAGGACAATAGCTGGGTT
>JBDKHD010000133.1:0-7898 GCA_039797885.1 Pseudomonadota bacterium | reverse complement strand
CAAGCTTGCGTGCGCAGTGGGGATCACCTGAAGAAACCGTATGCGGCATGGATGCCGCATCCGAGCCCCCAAGGATGGGTTCACGGCGTGTTTCGGAAGGTGATACCCACTAAGCGCTGTTCCGCCAAGCACCGCCAAAGCGGCTAAGTAGCGACGCAAAGTAGGCGGCTAAAAGCTCAGGCGTACGCCCAGTACGGCGTTACACCCCGGTAAGGCCAAGTCCTCTTTAAATTGCGAGGTGGCGGGGTGCGCTTTGGCATCGAGCAAGTTATTGAGCTGCATATAGCTCTGCGCTTCATAGTCACGGCCTTGGTAAAACTGCCAGTTGGCCTGTGCTTGCACGAGGTTAAAGCGCGAGCTGGCGCTTTCGCCCGCTCCCAAATGGCGCTGGGCGAGGTATTCCATGCTGCTTAGGCTGAAGCGCCAGCCTTCTAGCTGGTAGCGCGCACTCACTCCTAGGCGTGTTTGCGGCATTAGCTTGAGGTTTTGCCCGTCTTTGAGCTGGCCGCGCAGCCATTCGCCCTGCCCGCTTAGGCTGAAATTGGCCGTAAAGGCGTAGCTCAGCTCGCTTTCCACCCCGTAAAACAGCGCGCCTTGCTGCACATAGTCGCGTTGCAGCATTTCTTCAATTTCAGGGCGCAAGGTGTCGGCCAGATGGATGTAGTTGTCAAAGTCGGTACGGTACAGCTTGGTGCTGTGCGCCCAAGCTTGGTGCTGCCAATACAATCCCAGTTCCAGATGCAGCGCACGTTCCAGCGCTAGGCTGGCATCGCCCGTCTCGTAGCTGTGCGAGGCGTGGTGCAAGCCTTTGGCATACAGCTCGGCGCTGTTTGGGGCACGTTCTTTGTGCTCCAGTTTTAGCTCGGTGCGCCAACTAGAACCAAGCGCCAAACCCAGTGCCAGCGCGGCGCTGAGCGGGCTAAAACGCCGAGCGCTGTGCCCTTCTGGCTGGTATTGCACTTGCTCCACGCGCAGCCCCATATTCAGCTGCGCCTGCGCCCACAAGGGCAGTCGTTGCATGGCAAAAGCCGCCCAGTTTTGGCTGCGCGTAGCAGGGATAAAGCTTTCCTCGCCCAAGGCTTGCAGCTTTTCTTGCTGCCAAGATAGGCCAAACTGCCCTTGGTGAAGGTGGTGCGCGGCAAGGCGCACCGCTTGACTGCGGTTGTTAAAGGAAGTGGCCACTTCCTCACCTTCCACTTCATCGTGCTGGTAGTCGCTGTGCATAAGCGCCAGCTCCAGCTCTTTCAGACCCTTGCCAGGCTTGAGCCATTTGGCTTCCAACTCGTAGCGGTCTTGGCGCATGGGCAGATGCACATCCTCATGCTCAGGCTCTTGCGCGTCATGATCGTGTTCGTGTGCGGGTAAGCCGTAGTCGTTGCGATACTGCGACCACGCCAGCCCGACATAGCCCCAGTGGGCGTGGTAAGTGCTCGCTAGCGCGCCTGCTTTGGTGTGCACAAAGCTGTTGTCCGCGCGCCCTTCTGAGGTGTCATAGTCCTGATGCTGGCGGTACAAGCCATCCATATGCCAAGCCAGCGCGCCCTGCCCGCCATCAAGCCGAAGCAACTGGCTGTGCCCTTGGCTTGCCGATTCCACGCGGCTGTCCAAGCGCCCTGATAGCTCAGCCACAGGCGCGCGCGCGATGCGCCCCGTATCCGCCCGCACCACGCCGCCTATGGCCGCACTGTAGGCCAAGGACTCCACGCCATCGAGCAGACGAATGTCATCAAGCAAAAACGGCTCTAAGGCCAGGCCGTGGTCTTGGCTTAAATTGGCGACTTCGTTACTGCCAAGCTGGTTTTCCAGCACGCTTAAACGACTGCCCTCAAGCCCACGCCACACTGGGCGCGAGGCGGTGGGCAAGCCGTTGTTTTGCATCCCCGCTTGGGTGCTTAGGGTTTCGCCTAGGCTGGCACTTTGCGCGTCAAACAGGCGCTCTTGCTGCCAAGTGGCGAGAGCAGGCTCTGCGCCTGCTTGAATAAGAACGGTGTCGAGCAAAGTGTTTTCGGCCTGTGCAGGCAAGAGGCTGACGCACAGCACCAACGCAAAAATAATACGCATAATTCTTCTCTTAATGGGGTGAGTTCTGGCCGCAAGAAGGCTTGCTGGCCAAATTTAAAACCTGAGTTTTTGTCACTTTGAATCGCGCTACAGTGCTGTGCAGTGCAAAGCACAACAAGCCCGCAAACGGCAGTTCGCAGGGAGTGAGCGCGGTAAGCGATAAGCGTTAAGCGAAGAAAGCAGGCGGGCCGCGTGCTTGGGTGGGGAGGCGATCTTGGGAGTCGAAATCAACATAAAAGGAGGCGGCCAGCCAGAAGGTGGCTTTGCCCAGTTCGGGCAGCGCCCAAGGCGTGTGTGTCGTGCCTAGGCTCGCCTGCGCCAGCGTGCCAACCGAGCAGAGCGTGCTGTGCAACGCGCTGGTTTGGTCGTCGTAATTACGGTGTTGGTATTCAAAATAGTGCGCGCCACTGTGCCACGCCACCAAGGCGTTGCTACAGAGTAAAACGAGGGCTAATAGCCAAGAAAGTTTTAGGCGCGTGTTCATGGGCTAGAGTTTACGTCTTTGTCTGACCGCTTCAAACAAGCAAATGCCGGCGGCCACGGAAACATTTACCGAGCTGACCTCGCCCGCCATCGGCAGGCTGCCCAGAAAGTCGCAGTGCTCACGCGTGAGGCGGCGCATACCCTGCCCCTCTGCGCCCATCACGATCGCCACGGGGCCGGTAAGGTCGTGCTCGTACAGGCTTTTTTCGGCTTCGCCCGCCGTACCTATCAGCCAAATGCCGCGCTCTTTCAGCTCGGTCATGGTGCGGGCAAGATTGGTCACTTGAATGTAAGGCACGGCCTCGGCCGCACCGCACGCGACCTTGGCAGCCGTGGCGTTCATGGGTGCGGATTTGTCTTTAGGAGCCAGCACCAGCTGCGCGCCTGCGGCATCGGCGGTACGCAGGCAAGCACCGAGGTTATGCGGATCGGTGACGCCATCTAGGATCAAAATCAGCGCCGTGCCTTGCAGGTTATCGAGAAGATCGGGCAAGTGCTTTTCAGTGAGGTTTTGCTTGGGTTTGCGCCACGCAATCACCCCCTGATGGTTGGCTTCGTCGGTTTTTTGGTTGAGTAGACCTTTGTCCGCTTCGCGCACATCCAAGCCCAGTGCTTGCGCCAAGTTCAGCACTTTTTGCATACGCGCATCGACGCGCCCTTTGAGCACCCACAGCTCCATGATTTGCTCTGGGCTGCGCTCTAACAAGGTGGTAACGGCATGAAGGCCGTAAATGGGTTCAAGTTTCACTGTGTTTCTCTAGGATTTTTGACGTTTGCTTTTCGGTGCAGCCACTTTTTGCGCTGAGCTGGCTTTTTTAGGCGCAGCGGCTTTTTTAGCGGTGGCTTTTTTAGGTGCAGCGGCTTTTTTACCTTTGGGCGCTTTGCCAGGCTGCTCAAAACTGGGCTTGAGTACTTCCAAGCTGTCACCTTGTTTGTCACGTTTGCGCGGCAGACGCACGGGTGCCAAGGTATTGAGCGGTTGGCGGTCGCGGTTGGCTGGGGCAGCGGTCAGCTCGAAGTCGATCTTACGTTCTTCGAGGTTGGCACCCACCACCTTCACCCAAATGCTGTCGCCTAGGCGGAAGCTGCGGCGGCTGCGTTCACCAACCAAGCGGTGCTTCACGGCGTCGAACTGGTAGTAGTCATCACCCAAAGAGCTGACGTGCACCAAGCCTTCGACGTACACCTCTTTTAGCTCCACAAAAAGGCCAAAGCCCGTGACGGCGGCAATGGTGCCTTCAAAGTCTTCGCCAATGCGGTTGCTGATGTATTCGCATTTTAAGAAGTCAATGACATCGCGCGTGGCGTCGTCGGCGCGGCGCTCGGTCATGGAGCAATGCTCGCCCAGATGCACCATGGCGGCGGTGTCGTAGGGATAGAGTTTTTTGGCGTCCTCACTGCGCGCACCCTCAACGCGCAGCACTTGCTTGATGTCGCGCTCACTGTGAATCAGGCTCTTGATGGCGCGATGCACCAGAAGGTCGGGGTAGCGGCGAATGGGCGAAGTAAAGTGCGTATAAGCCTTGTACGCCAAACCAAAATGGCCGTCATTCTCAGGCTCGTACACCGCTTGGCTTAACGAGCGCAGCAGCACAGTTTGAATCAAATGCGAGTCGGGACGCGTGGCGATACTTTCCAGCAACAGCTGATAGTCCTTAGGCGTGGGGCTGTCTTTGCCGCTACCGATGGACAGGCCCATCTCGCCTAGGAACGAATGCAGGTTGCGCAGTTTTTCTTCACCTGGGCCTGCGTGGACGCGGTACAAAGTGGGCACTTTATAGCGCTCCAAAATATCGGCAGCGCAGACGTTGGCGGCCAACATGCACTCTTCGATAAGCATGTGCGCTTCATTGCGTTCGGTTGGGATGATTTTTTGGATTTTGCGTTCGCTATCAAAAATAATGCGCGTTTCAACGCTGTCAAAATCCATCGCTCCGCGCGCTTCACGGCGAATGCGCAGTTGTTTAAATAAGCCATAGAGCACATCCACATGTGGCACTATGGCCTGATAATGCTCGCGCAAGGGCACGTGCTGCTCGCTTACGGGGTCGAGCATGCTCCACACCTTGTTGTAGGTCAGGCGTGCGTGCGAGTGAATCACCCCTTCCATAAACTGATAGCTCGAAATGTTACCCGCTTTGGAGATGGTTATTTCACAAACCATCACCAAACGATCCACCTCGGGGTTTAGCGAGCACAGGCCGTTGGAGAGCTTTTCAGGCAGCATAGGCACGACAAACTCAGGGAAATACAACGAGTTGCCGCGCACATGGGCTTCTTTATCTAAATAAGAGTGCGGCTGCACATAGTGCGACACATCGGCAATGGCGACAAACAAACGCCAGCCGCCTGTGCTTTTGTTGCGCTCGCAGTACACGGCGTCATCGAAGTCTTTGGCGTCTTCGCCATCGATGGTGACAAAGGGCAAGGCGCGCAGATCGACGCGGGCTTTTTTATCCGCCTCTTTGACTTCGTCGGGGATTTTTTTGGCCTCGGCCACCAGCTCTTTGGACCATTCGTGTGGAATGTTGTGGCTGCGAATGGCGACGTCGATTTCCATGCCAGGCGCCATATGATCACCCAGCACTTCGACCACCTCGCCCATCGCCAAGCCGCCTGCTTGCGGCTGCTGAGTGATCTGCACCACCACATACTGGCCGTGCACGGCTTTTTTGCGCCCCGCAGGTGGGATGATAATTTCTTGGGTAATGCGCTTGCTGTCAGGCTGAACCAGGCCTACATCGCCGTGATCGTAATAGCGCCCCACCAGCTGCTGAGTATTACGCTCAAGGATTTTCTCGATGCGCCCTTCAGGGCGGCCACGACGGTCGTAACCGACAATACGCACCGCGACGCGATCGCCATGAAAGACCTTGCTCATTTGCCGGGTGGATAAAAAGACGTCGTCGGCGCCGTCGCGCAGCACAAAACCGTAGCCATCGGCGTGGCCTTGCACATTGCCAATAATCAGGTCGGTTTTTTGGATGGGCACGAACTGGTCGCGGCGGTTGCTGATCAGCTGGCCGTCACGGCTCATGGCAATCAAACGACGGCGCACCGCTTCGACGCGATCGGGGTCGGTTTCTTTAAGCACCACGCAAACTTCTTCGTAGCTGGCAGGGCGGCCAATTTCTTCGAGCACCAAAAGCAGCGCTTCACGGCTGGCCACGGGGTTTTCGTATTTTTGCGCCTCGGAGGCGGCATTGGGGTCGATAATGTGGATTTGACTTAAATCCTTGTTGGCGTCCGTCACAGGAGGCTCCTTTTATAAAGCTTTAAAATGAATAACAGGCGACTCTCGTGTTTTACCCGCCTGCTCTAAACGCGCTAAATACGCCTGCCACAAAGCCTCGTGCTGGTCGCAGAGGTAGCGCAAATAATTCCAATCGTAGAGGCCGCTATCGTGGCCATCATCAAACACCAGCTGCAAAGCGTAATTTCCTGTCGGAATAATACGCAGCAAGACCACGTCTTTTTTGCCGTATTGCAACACACTGGGGCTGCCACCGTGCCCGCGTACTTCGGCCGAGGGCGAATGCACCCGCAAAAATTCGTAAGACAACTCAAATTGGGCATCGGCATAAGTCAGCGCCAAGCACTGGCTTTGGGTTTTGACTTTAATCTGGCTGGGGATCATGGCTTGGCCTAGAGCATGCTGTGGGTCTTGGGCATTGTAAAGCAACTCAAGCCTAGGCATAAGCGTTAAAAGCACAGGCCGTATTTTGGTCTACACTTGATGGCACGCACTTATTGCCGTTTTATGAGGTTTTTATGTTCTTATTAAATCGCTTCAGCATTCCCGCTCGCCTCTGGATTTTGTTGCTGTCGTCTATAGCCGTTATCGCCGCGCTGCTGGCCTATACCGTACACACTCTCAACGACTCCGTATTAGAAGCACGCAGCCAAGTGGCACGCAATCAGGTCGTTACGGCTTACAGCTTAATCAATCATTATTACCAGCTTCAGCAAAATGGGCTGCCGCAGGCCGAAGCTCAACAACAAGCTCTGCAAGCCATCAGTGCCTTGCGCTATCGCGGCCAAGAATATTTTTGGATTAACGACACCACGCCCACCATGATCATGCACCCCATCAATAAAAAATTAGATGGGCAAAATCTCAGTGATTTCAAAGACCCCAACGGCTTGCGTTTGTTTATCAAAATGGTGGAAGTGACGCGCGCCAATGACGAAGGCGGCTATGTGCATTATTTGTGGCCCAAGCCGGGTTCCGAGCAACCCGTCCCCAAGGTCAGCTATGTGCGTGAATTTAAGCCTTGGGGCTGGATCGTTGGCACAGGCTTGTATTTGGATGACGTAAAAACCAACACCGCCGAACTTGCCATGCAAATGATCGGCGTGATCGCCCTCGCCGTAGTGCTGCTGATTATTTTTAACGTATCAATTTCGCGCAGCATCCGCGTGCCACTTAAAACCTTAAACAGCGCTATGCACAACGTCGCGCAAGGCGATGGCGATTTAACCCAGCGCCTGCCCGAACAGGGGCAGGATGAAATTACCGAAATTGCGCATTCCTTTAATATTTTTATGCAGCAAATACAAAATTTGGTAAAAGAAACACAAAATACGGTTAACAAAATATCCACGCTCAATCATCAGGTAGAAAGTATCAGCTCGAAAACAGCCGATTTAACCCAGCAACAACTTTCACAAAGCGATCAGGTGGCCACCGCCTCCAACGAAATGAGCCTGACTATTCAAGAAGTAGCAGCGAACGCCGAACGGGCAGCGGCATCCTCGCGCGAAGTGAACGATAACAGCGAAGCTAGCCGCCGCATTATGATCCAAAATCAGCAAAGCATGATGGCCTTGGCGCAAGAAATAGCTGGCTCCAACGCCAGCATTCAAAGCCTGCAAGAAGAAACCAAAAAAATTGGCTCGGTGTTGGATGTAATTAAAGGCATTGCCGAACAAACCAATTTACTGGCATTAAACGCCGCCATCGAAGCGGCGCGCGCCGGTGAGCAAGGCCGAGGTTTTGCTGTGGTCGCCGATGAAGTGCGCACTCTCGCCTCGCGCTCGCATCAATCTACTGAAGAAATTCACCAAATCATTACGCAGCTACAACAAAAAGCCGAACAGGCAGTAAAAGCCATGACCGCCAATGTCAGCAGCTCACAACAAGCGGCACAAAGCACCGATCAAGCTCTGCACAGTATTTCCTCCATGAACCATGCCATCGGCCAAATTACCGAAATGAATTTAAGCATTGCCAGCGCCGTTGAAGAACAAAGCGCTGCGGCCAATGAAATTACCACACACATTACCAAGATTGCCGATTCCTCTGCACTCATCAGTGGCAATATGGGCGACACGCATCAAGCCATCCAAAAGCT
>JBDKHD010000132.1:0-3633 GCA_039797885.1 Pseudomonadota bacterium | reverse complement strand
CCGGTACTTCGGCCTTGTACAGCTGCATACCCCCGATACCCAGCATCGGGAAAATAGCCACCGCCAACACCACCACCCCCATCCCGCCTAGCCATTGCAGCTGTTGGCGATACCAGAGAATGGACTTGGGCAGCAGATCTAAGCCCGTGATAACAGTAGCGCCCGTGGTGCTTAATCCTGAGGTTGTTTCAAAAAAAGCATCGGCAAAGCTCAGCCCTGGCTGGGCGGCGAGCATCAAAGGCAGCGTCCCCGCCACCCCTAAGGCCAACCAAAACAAAGACGCAATCAAAAAGCCGTCGCGAGTGCGCAAATCTTGCCGAATCTGTCGTACAGGCAGCCAAGAGGTAAAGCCGATACCAAAAATAACGATCATGGCGGTAATAAAGGCCTGAGTTGCACCGTCGGCATAGAGGATGGATACCAGGATGGGCGGCAACATCGTCAGGCTAAACAGCATCAAAAGCACACCCAAGATACGGGCGATAACGGCGTAATGCATCAGAAAAATCCCAATGAAACGTGGAATAACCGCTCGACTTCGTGAATGTGGCGCTTCTTCATCACGAAAAGGATGACGTGGTCGTTGGTTTCGATTACCACCTCGGAGCTGGCCATAATCACCTCGTCACCCCGCACAATTGCACCTATGGTCGTACCTTGGGGCAGGCGAATATCCTTGACCTTACGCCCAACTACTTTGGAGGAACTGGCATCACCGTGGGCGATGGCCTCGATGGCTTCCGCAGCACCACGACGCAAGGAATGCACGTTGACGATATCGCCACGGCGCACATGAGTCAGCAAGCTGCCGATGGTAATTTGTGAGGGCGAAATAGCCACGTCGATCATGCCACCTTGTACTAGGTCCACATACGCGCCTTTGTTGATAAGTGTCATCACCTTGCGCGCGCCTAGGCGTTTGGCCAGCAAGGACGACATAATGTTGACCTCATCGTCGTTGGTCAGGGCGCAGAAAATATCGGTGGTTTCGATGTTTTCTTCTTCGAGCAGAGCTTTGTCGGTGGCATTACCCAAAAGCACCACAGCTTGCTCTAAATTTTCACTAAGGAAGGTCGCACGTTTTTCATTTTGCTCAATAACTTTTAATAAGTATTTGCCTTCTAAGGCTTTGGCCAGCTTATAACCAATGTTGCCGCCGCCGACTATCATCACGCGGCGATAAGTGTCCTCTTCGCGGCGCAGCTCCAAAATCATTTTGCGAATGTTGTCTTTGGCAGCAATAAAAAATACTTCGTCATCGGCTTCGATAATGGTATCGCCCGTAGGCTCTATGCCTTTATTACGACGAAAAATCGCCGCAACGCGCGTTTCCACGTTGGGCAAATGCTCTTTGATATGGTGAATGGCGCGCCCAACCAAAGGGCTGCCTGCGTAGGCTTTCACCGCCACGAGCTGCACTTTTTGTTCGGCGAAATCCACGACCTGCAAGGTGCCTGGGTATTCCATCAAGCGGCGAATGTAGTTGGTCACGACCTGTTCGGGGGAAATCAGTACGTCGATGGGAAAGGCATCGTTTTTAAACAACTCCGGCTGCTTTAAGTAATAGCCCGAACGAATACGGCTGATTTTCGTGGGCGTGCGAAACAGCGTAAAAGCCACCTGGCAGGCGACCATATTGGTTTCATCCGAACTGGTGACAGCGATCAGCATGTCGGCATCGTCTGCACCCGCCTCGCGCAAAACGTTGGGGTAAGAACCATGGCCTGTAATGGTTTTAATATCGAGGCGGTCGGCCAGCTCTTGCAGCAGCTCCGCGTTGGTATCGATAACGGTAATGTCGTTTTGCTCGTTGGCCAAACTTTCCGCCAACGTACCGCCCACTTGCCCTGCACCGAGGATGATGATCTTCATAAGGACGCCATGTTGTTTTAGTGCGCGGATTCTAGCAGGAGCGGGGAATGGACGGAAACGGGGCACGCTGTGGCGGGCAGCAACATATTGCTTAACCCATGCAGGTGAGCAATCTGGCATTGAGCCTTAAAAGTGTTATATTCGGCTCAAAAAATGAGCCGAATAGTCTTTTTAATCGGCTCACTGTAAACAAAGGAGGCGGCATGGCGCAGTGGCTTTGGCAATCATCTCATTGGCCGAACTTTAGCTGGCAGGCAGAGCAGGTGCGGCCAGTGCTGGCGCGTTGCCAGTTGCGGCTAGGAAAACTCAGTGGTTTGGCCGGCGCAGAGCCAGAGGCTTTGCCGACTTTGGATACCTTGCTGACCAATATTCTGACCTCCAACGCTATCGAAGGAGAAGCGCTCAATGCCCAATCGGTGCGCTCATCGCTGGCGCATCAGCTGGGTCTTACGCATGAAGCCATTTACCCAAGATCGAAACGCTCAGAGGGAGTGGCAGCCTTGCTGCTGGACGCTTTAGAACACGCGTCAACGCCTTTGACGAAGGCAATGTTATGCCAATGGCATAGCTGGCTTTTTATGGATGAAGATGGTTTTTTGGCGCAAAAAATTCGGGTCGGGCAACTGCGTGGCCATGAGCCGATGCAGGTGGTGTCTGGGCGGCTGGATAATCCCAAAGTGCATTATGAGGCTGTACCCAGAGGGCGATTAGAGTTGGAATTAAATCGCTTTGTGCAATGGTTTAACCAAACACCCCCATCGCTTGATGGGCTGTTGCGCGCCGCTTTGGTGCATTTGTGGTTTGTCAGTATTCACCCTTTTGACGATGGCAATGGCCGTTTAACTCGTGCGCTGACCGACAAATCCTTAGCACAACATTATCCGCAGCAGCTGCGCTTGCTGGCGATGTCTAATGCCATTTTGGCAGACCGTAAAAACTATTATCGAGTGCTGGAGCACACGCAAAAAATCGCGGCAGAAGAGGAGCCGTTGGATGTGACCGCGTGGCTAGTATGGTTTTTAACTACGCTGGAAGCCGCAGCCAACCAATCCATCGCAACCATCGAGCGCACAGTTTATAAAACGCGCTTCTGGCGACAGCACCAACACAGCTTTTTGAATGCCGAACAAATAAAAGTCTTAAACCGCATGCTTGATGGCGATTTCAGCGAAGGCATCAATGCCAGCCAGTACCAAGCAGTGACTAAGGCCAGTAAAGCCACGGCCACACGTCATTTAACGGATTTGCTGGATAAGGGCGTGTTTGAGCAAAGAGGCGGTGGCCGCAGCACGCGGTATGTTATTAATTTCTAATACTTTAATTTTTAGATTGCTGCGAGTTATGAGCTTCGAAAAACTGTATCGCGATGAAATTCTAAGTAGTGATGATTTTGGGGCTTAGGTTTTATGGTCAGTGATTTGGTAATGCCTAAGCATTCAGGCTCTTTCAGTAACGGCGAAATAATAATTTGTCCATTGGGTTTAAATGAAACAAAACCTGAGTCAAAAGCCTTGTCGAACGTTGGCAATAACAGCAATCAGTTATAAGCATCCAATCGTTCAGAGTTTGACGATACTCGCCAAGTCTTAATGTGTGAGGCAACGAGCATGGCGGTATCTTTATAGCCAGTAATGGCACAGCCTCCCCAAACAGAAATCAGTTTTTGTCGGAAACTTCCTTGGCCAATGCGAGTTTTAAGCAGAGTGGTTTTTTCTGTGTCGTTTGCGGTTTCATTTAATATAATTTCTTAGACATCAGTTT
>JBDKHD010000131.1:0-9570 GCA_039797885.1 Pseudomonadota bacterium | reverse complement strand
CCGCTTTGCACGCGCTGACCGCAGGCGCCATCGGCGGCATGATTATCGCCATGATTGCGCGCGTGGCCTTGGGGCATTCAGGCCGTCCGCTGATTCCTCACCCACTGATGAGCTGGGCTTTTGCAGCGGTGTTGCTGGCCGCTTTGCTGCGCTCGGTGATTTTGGCCATAGTGCCGCAGTGGGCGCTGCCACTTTATGTGCTGTCGGCACTGCTTTGGGTGGCAGGCTTTGCCATTTACGTTGTGCTTTATACGCAGATAGTAACTACGCCGCGCCCTGATGGCCGTATCGGCTAATGCGGATACAGCTCCCCCGCCTCAGTTCTTGGGGCGGATTTTTTACTTTTCTCGATTAAATTCTTCAAGCTGCGCCCCTGAATGCGACCCGGGCTTTGTGCGCTAAACAGCTGAGCATCCAGTTCGCTCAGTGCTTGGCTTAGGGCAGGATCTGGGCTTTGGCGTACCAGATCGTGCAGGCTGTGTACGGGCAAGCTCACCCAAGGTAAATCGCCGTTTTGCGCATAGGCTAGGAGGCTTTCACGCATGGCAGACGCTTGATTGCTGTTGCAGGCTTGGACAAAACCTTGCCACAGCTCGGTGCTGCTATTGAGCGCTTTTTCTGGTTTGGCGGTTTTGGGCTTGCGCAAAAAAAGGACGAGGTTGAGCACCACTGACACCAGCAGCAGTGCCGCCAAAACGGCCAGCCACAGCGGGTTGAGCGCACTTGCGCCTGTTACCGCCTTGGCTGAGATTGTTTGCGCAGTGGGGTTTATCGTTGCGGCCTCGGGGGCTGGGCTGGGTGCGGCGGGTGCGGAGGCAGGTGCGCCTTTGATGCGAATGCTGTGCGCAGGTAAGGTAACGTATTCAAGCCTCTGGGCTTGTGTGTTCCACCAAGGTAGGCGAATTTCAGGCAGCACTAAGGTTCCGCCCTGCGTTGCCACCAAGGCGGCGGCTTGCACCGAGGTTCCTGTTACGCCTTGCTCGCTTAGGCTGTCTTCTTGTTTGGCTTGATCGGGGTAATAGCGCACACCGCTTAATGCGGGTAGCTTAATTTCAGGCAGTTGATTGCCTTGCACGCCTTGCGCCTTGAGGCTGAGGGTGCGCGTTACGGCATCGCCAAGCTGCCAAGTGCTGGGGTCTTGGCTAAAGCTCTCGCTTAGGCTGAGCTGGCTGGCAGGCAGCCACTGGGCATTCTTGGGGTAATCGGCAGGAATGGCGGCCACATTCAGGCGTAAAGGCTGGCTGGTGGCTTTGACTTCACGACCACGGCTCCAGCGGTCATAGGGGTTGGCTACGGTGGCGGTAAAGCGTTGGCCTGGAATAAACAGCTCGCCTGCCACTTCAGGGAAAATCAAAAAGCGCCTTTCGTACACACCAAAACGACGGCCATTAACCACAGTGGTGTAATTTTGCACCTCGCCAATGGCTTGTATGCGGGCATCCGTCACCTCCAAGGGGGTGAGTTGAGCATTCTGATGGTTTTCGGCGTAATAAAGCTTTTCAACATAAAGCAGCTGTTGTTGCACCACCAAGGTGTTTTTCGGCTCGATTTGCACATCAAAAAAGAAATCTTTTTCAGTTTGCGCGCGGATGGTTTGTGACAGCGGCAAAACCTCAATTTGAATCGGGCTGGTTTGCGCGCCTGCGTACTGCAAAGCAGGAAGGGTGAACGTGCCTATTTTCAGTGGCATAAGGCTGATCGTCCATTGTGTGAACGAAGTCATTTGGCCATTGACGACACTCATTTGCTGCGCACGATTTTGCCCCAAAATACGAAAGTCTTTATTGAGCGCACTTAAATCTGGGCTGCCAAAGGCTTGTTCATCCAAGCGCAACACCAAATTTAGGCTGTCTTGTTCATTAATTTGGGTGCGATCGACGCTGGCCGTAAACGTCGCGGCTTGAGCAAAAGACGACAGCAGAATAAAAAAGAATAACAGTGTGCGAAGAGTTGCATTTACCATAAAACTTCACCTTGTTCGGTATCGTTTTGATTTTGACGATATTGATATAAAAACTTGCGCTGCAATAAATTGCCGGGATTATCGGGCACGCGTTTAAGCCAGCGCTGCATGTTTTCCTGCTCCTCACGGCTTAAGCCTTCGTTTTGCGCATCGGGTAAGGGTTCTACAGCCTGTTGTTCTTGCTCGTTATGGGCATCTTGCTGGGGCTGATTGGCGTTTAGCTCTGGCTCTTGGCTGTTTTTTTCTGAGTCTGGTTTAGGCTGATTTTGCTCAGATTGATTTTGCTCAGATTGATTTTGCTCAGATTGATTTTTATCAGACGGATCTTGTTTAGGCTGATTTTGCTTAGATTGATTTTGCTCAGACGGATTTTGTTCAGACTGGTTTTTATCGGAGGGATTTTTATCAGAAGAATCCGCATTTTGCGGGTCTTGTTTTTGGCTGTCTGGGTTTTGTTTTTTATCGTTGGAATTTTTATCCGATTGCTGCTTTTTGCGTGCATCCTCAACTATTTTTTTATTGCGTATGGCCTGAGGAAAATTATTTTTCATCGCTAAAGCCTGGTCGTAAGCGGCAATGGCGGCGTCGAATTGGCCATTTTGTGCAAGGGCATTGCCAAGGTTGTAACGATTGTCGGCGGTTTTGGGTAGGGCTTGGTATTGTTTAATGGCATTTTCATAATTGCCAGAACGATAGAAAGCGCTGGCACGCCAAGCAGGATGCTGAAACTGCTGGGCGGCGCTCGCAGGATTTTTTTCAAATAGGGCCTGAGCGCGCTGATCTTGGGTGGAAAAAGCGTGTTGCCACAGGCTGGGTGAGCTTTCTTCGGCGTAGCTTTTCGGTGCAGTAGGCAGCAACACACACAAAGCTAAAACCAGCAGTGCGCCACGGCGAAAAAGCAAAAGGCACAAAGGCAACAGTAAAAAAATCAGATAAAAACCCTGATCCAACCACAGATCAAACAGTTTGGTTTTACCGCTGTTTTTTTGTATTGGGGCAGAGAGCAGAGCCTGCCAGTCGCTGTCATTCAAACTCAGAGCTTGATACGGCGCAGGAATTTTTTCCGCTATGGCTTTTACTGCATTTTCATCAAACTGGGGCAGCACAATTTGGCCGCGACCATCGCGTAAAAAACCACTCTCAGGTAAGGGAATGGGTGCACCTTCTTTGCTGCCTAGACCTATGATTTTGAGCTGTAAACCTGGGCGTAATTCGGCGGCAATGCGCGCACTGTCTTTGGTTTCCATGCCATCGGTAAACAATAATAAATTCGCCTCTTGAATGCCCGCTTGGTTGGCTAGATTGCGCGCCAAAGCGACAGCTTTGTCAGGGCGACTGCCCATGGCAGGCATAATAAAAGGCGACAGCGCAGGCAGCAGCGTTTCTATGGTGCGACGATCGTCGGTTAAAGGCGTAACCGTGTGCGCATCGCCTGCATAAACGATTAAGGCTGTCGTGCCGTCTTGGCGCTGGCGTAAAATATCGGTAATTTTTTGCACGCTGCGGGCATAGCGCGAGGGCTTCACATCTTGTGCGGCCATCGAGGCCGACATATCCAATAAAATAATCAGCGCCTGGTCGTTTTTACGGATGGGCTGCGGTAATTTTTGCCAAGTAGGGCCCGCTAGCGCCAAAGCGGCAATAAGCCATGCCGCAAGCCACAAAGGCCAGTGGCTGGAATATTTTTTTTCACTGGGTTCATTGAGCATGGCCGACAGCAATTCAGGGGCTATGACTTTGCGCCATGCACTGGCGTTTTGTGCGCTGCGCCACAGTAATAACAGTAAAAAAGGCACGGGCAATAATGCCAGAAGCCACAGTGGCCGAATAAAGTGCCATTGCGTTAGCCAAGAAAAATCAGCCATGTTTGCCTCCAAAGAAAGAGCGCGAACGCCAAGTGCTTTGGCTTAATGCTAAAAATAAGCTCAGTAAAAAAGCGCAAGCTAAAGGCCAGTGATAAAGATTTTGTTGTGGCCGAAAAATTTCAGAGCTTTTTTCGCTGGGTTCGAGCTGATCAAGCAGCGCATAAATACGTTGCAGCTCTTCGCTGTTACGCGCGCGGAAATACTCGCCGCCTGTGCGTTTAGAAATTTCCTTCAGGCTGTCTTCGTCCATGTCGGCGGAGGGGCGAATGGTGCGCGAACCAAAAAAATCAGCAACGCGCATTTCATCTGCGCCCAAACCGATGGTGTAAATTCGGATATGATTTTGCGCGGCCAATTCCGCTGCTTTAATGGGGTCGAGCGCACCTGCGTTATTGCTGCCGTCGGTTAACAGTACGATAACGCGGTTGTCGTTATTTTTTTCTTTTAAGCGTTTGACGGCTAAGCCAATGGCATCACCAATAGCGGTTTTTTGCCCCGCCAAACCTATTTCGGCTTCCAATAATAATTGTTTTACTGTGGTGCGATCGAAAGTTAAAGGCGCTTGCAAATAGGCTTCGTCCCCAAAAAGCACCAAGCCTAGGCGGTCGCCGCTGCGTCTTTCGATAAACTCACTGATTACTTTTTTAGCCACAATAAGGCGATTTTTCGGGCGATTATTTAAACTCATGTCTTCGATGTTCATGCTGGGGGATAAATCCACCGCCAGCAATAAATCGCGGCCGCTTTGTGGAATTTCAATGACCTCACCCAAACGATAAGGGCGCGCCAAGGCGATCAAAATAAGCACCCAGATGAGCATGGCAATAATTTGAGCGGTATTTAGTGCAGGCGAAAAAGACTGCGCGGTTAAGTCATTTTTTTGCCAACGCGTAAGATGCGCCACGCGCAGTGCCGCTTGCGTTCTTTTTTGTGCAGGCCAAAACCGATGCACTAAAAATGGCAATGGCAATAATAAAAACGCCCAAGACCAGTGCCAGCTAATTTCCCACATGATGGCTACCTTTTGAGTTTGTACGCAGATAGTCGTGCAGCCAACGTGTTGCCGTCTGAGTTAGCTCAGTAGGGTTTGCAGCAATGGGTTGAGCTTGATAAATACCTTGGCTGAGCGCCTCACCTAATAGCCCTGAAAAGTACGGCTCTTTGGTGCTGCTATTTAAAAAATCCAGCCAAGCTTTACCATAAAGATTTAACGCTTCGGGCTGGAAGGGGCGAACTTGCAATTTCAGCCAGGCATTGACTTCGGTGTATAAAGCCGCACCTGTCAGTGCGCTGGTGCGATCTTTTAGCGCTGTGCAAGCGCGCTGAATTTTTTTGCGTTGCTGATATTTTTTATAAAAAATCCACCCAAGTAGTGCCAGTAGGCTAAGGCCAGCAGCGATAACCAGCCACCATCCTAAGGCCAGAGGCCACCAAGAAATAGTGGGAGGTAAAATAATATCTTCTAAAGGCAAGGTGGTATTCATATTGTTCTCTGCGGTAAACCCAAGCCATTTCTTAGCGTTTCAAGCGTGGCTTGGGCGCTATTTAAACGTATGAGAGGAATATTTCGTGCCATCAGCCGCATTTTTAACGCGTTGCTTTCTTGTGCTGCTTGCTGTTGAAAAGCGCTGCGATTTTCTTCGGGAATACTGTTTAAATAAAACTGAGAATGGCCATCGCTTATGGGATAAATGCCCGGTGGCGGTAATTCTTCTTCGAGTGGGTCAAAGAGTTGCAGGGCGGTGATGTCGCTGTGACGGCTGATAAAGTGCAGCTGTTGTTCGCACTTAGCATCTAGGCCTGAAAAATCACTGATAAAATACACTTGGCTGCCAGGGCGCGTCACTTGGCTTAAATGTTGGCACAGTCTGCGCATCGAGGCGCTTTCATCTTGCGCAGACGTTTTTTCGATCTGACACAGCTCGTTAATAAGGTGAAGCACATTTTTTTTCCCTGCTTTGGGGCGTAAGTCCAACTCGCTTTCGTCGTTAAAAATCAGCGCGCCGACACGATCACCGGCATGGAATGCTGCCCAAGCTAATAGCGCGGCAAGATCGGCGGCTAACACCGATTTAAACGCGCGACGGCTGCCAAAATACATGGCTGCGCGCAAGTCACAGACTAATAAAATTGGGCGTTCACGCTCTTCGTGATAAACCTTGACATGGGCTTTGCTGGTGCGTGCGGTAACGCGCCAATCCATAGTGCGTAAATCATCGCCTGCTTGATAAATACGCACATCAGAAAAATCCATACCACGCCCGCGAATTTTGGAGCTGTACTGCCCTGAAAACTCATTAAAGATTTTTCGCTGTTTAGGCAGGGGTAACAGCGAAGCCAAACGATGTAAGCGCAGCAGGTTGGGCAGGGTAATTTGCGCACCTTGCGAAAATTCAAAATTCAGTTCGGTCATTTAGAGTACAGGAACTCGTGTGAGTAACTCGTTAATAATTTTATTGACGGTCATGCCCGAGGCTTCGGCTTCAAAGCTTAATAAAATACGATGACGCAGAACATCGTGTGCTACGGCTTGCACGTCGTCTGGGCTGACGTAATCTCGGCCATTTAACCATGCGTGCGCACGAGCGCAGCGGTCTAAGGCAATGCTGCCGCGAGGGCTTGCTCCGTATTCAATCCAGCGTGCTAAATCGGCGTGGTAATGTTCGGGTTTACGGCTGGCCATAATGAGCTGCACTAAATATTTTTCGACGGCCTCGCTCATGTGCAAATTCAGCACGGCTTGACGTGCGGAAAATAAATCGGCTTGGCTAAGTTTAAGGTCAACGGTTGAAACTTGATGCTGCGCTTCGCCGCGTGCCAAACGCAAAATTTGCAATTCGGACTGGGCGTCGGGGTAGTCGATGACCACATGCATTAAAAAGCGGTCGAGCTGCGCTTCAGGCAAGGGGTAAGTGCCTTCTTGCTCAATGGGGTTCTGCGTGGCCATGACCATAAAAAGCTCAGGCAATTTACGCGTTACACCACCGACAGTGACTTGGCGCTCGGCCATGGCTTCCAGCAACGCGCTTTGTACTTTGGCGGGGGCGCGGTTAATTTCATCGGCCAGAATTAAATTATGAAAAATAGGGCCTGCCTGAAAATCAAAACTTTGCTGCTGTGGGCGATAGATTTCGCTGCCTGTGATGTCGCCAGGCAACAGATCGGGTGTAAATTGAATACGTTTAAAGCTGCCTTCAAGATGCTTGGCGAGCGTATTAATGGCTTTGGTTTTGGCAAGGCCTGGTGCGCCTTCAACCAGCAAGTGGCCGTCGCTTAATAAGCATACTAATAAGCGTTCAACCAAATGCGGTTGTCCGATGATTTGGGCGGTCATGGCGTCTTTAAGGCGCACAAATTCAGACTGTAGTGTCATGTTCGTTATCCAAAACTGAAAGTGAAAGGATTTTAGAGCCTTCTAAACTCGCGTCAACGCGAAAATAGAGCATAAGGCCTTTGGTAAAGTTCCGTAAGCGGTTAAAGGGTGTAGTGGCTGCGCGCTCTGGAAAAGGGACAACAGCTAAAGCACAATGCAGGCGTGTTTTTAGTCAGATAAGTTTATGCCCAGTATTGTTGTTGACCTTGCTTTAAGTGCTCAGGATTGCCAAGGCTACTATTTAGGACAGATCAAGCAAGTCGTAGCGCGTACCGTAGATGGCCGTAACGTGCGCTTTCCTGCTAATATTTTGCAAAAAGTGCTTACGCACGATGGCGTGTACGGTCGTTTTGAAATTGAGTTCAACAACGAAGGCAGGTTTGTGGCTATCACACCTTGGACGCAAAAGTGAGTATAATGCCGCGCAATTTTACTCTTGAGTGTGGGTTATGAACTGGTATCCGTTAAGCCGTGCGGCACTTTTTTGCTTAAAGCCCGAAACCGCACATGAATTTAGCCTAGAAATGCTGGGCGCGACCGAGCGCTTGGGGCTGCTAAAAATGCTGACGCCAGCACTTAAAGAAGAGCCTGTGACCGTCGCAGGCATTCGCTTTCCCAATGCCGTGGGTTTGGCCGCAGGTTTGGATAAAAACGGCGACTGCATCGACGCCTTGGCGTGCCTAGGCTTTGGCTTTATTGAAATCGGCACCATCACCCCACGCCCGCAAGCGGGCAACCCCAAGCCACGCTTATTCCGTATTCCGCAGCGTCAAGCCATCATCAATCGCATGGGCTTTAACAACAAAGGCGTAGATTATTTGGTCGAGCGCGTTAAAGCCGCTAAATACAAGGGCGTGCTTGGGATCAATATCGGTAAAAATTTTGATACCGCTGTCGAAAATGCCGCCTCGGATTATTTAATCTGCTTGGAAAAGGTTTACCCTTACGCCACCTATATCACGGTCAATATTTCTTCGCCCAACACGCCTGGTTTGCGTACCTTGCAGTACGGCGATTCGCTCAAGCAGCTCCTTGCGCCGCTGAAAGAAAAGCAGCTGGAATTGGCCAAAACGCATGGCTACAAGCCGCTGTTCGTTAAAATTGCCCCCGATATGAGCGACGATGAAATTCGATTGGTGGCGCAAACTCTGCTTGAAAACCAAATGGATGGCGTGATTGCGACCAACACCACTTTGTCGCGCGAAGGCGTGGCTGGATTGCCGCACGCAAACGAGGCCGGTGGTTTAAGCGGTGCGCCAGAACTCGATCTGGCCAACCATACGCTTGAGGTTTTGTGCCAAGCTTTGGCGGGGAAAATCCCTGTAATCGGCGTCGGTGGTATTACTCAGGGAGCGGATGCCGCGCAGAAAATGCGGTTGGGAGCCAGCCTTGTGCAGGTGTATTCAGGTTTTATTTACCAAGGGCCTAAGCTGATTACCGATTCGGTCACAGCCATCGCGCGCCTGTAATAAAAAAGCCCCTTACGGGGCTAAAAGAGAGTAGTGAGTGGAGGGCGGTGTTTACATCATGGCCATTCGGTGAATGCCAGAAACGCCAGTGAAGCCGTCCCAGTGGTCGGCACGCCCAGTGCGCCAGCCCGCTAACCACGCATCGCGTTGTAGGCTTTCATTGGTTGGGGCTAAGTCTTTCGAGCGGCGCTCAGCGCCTGCGCGATAACCACGGGAAAAAGCTCGTTCTTGTTGATCGCGTTTCTGTTTTTTCATAAATCGCATCCTCGCTTTAGTTAACAGATCGTCGTGCTTGACAGAAAGCTGACAAAGCCGACGAAGCTTTGTTTTAGCAAAGATAAAAAAGTTTAGACACTTTCAAAAGTTTATAAGTGGCCTGTTTCTAACAGCCAAAACCTATTACCAACCGAGATTTTCTTTTATGTACAGCCTCACTTCCGATGAAAAATACACTTGGCTGGCGACCTGCGCCAAAGGTATTGAGCCGCTTATGGCGGAGGAAATCAGAAACTTAGGTGGCGAAGTTGAAAAGGAAACTCACCTAGGGGTGATTTGGCATGGAAATTTACAGCTGGCGTATCGTTTTTGTTTATGGAGCCGACTGGCTAGCCGTTTGCTTTTGCCCTTGCATGAAAGTCAGGTAGACAATGTCGACGAAATGTACCAGGCGGCGCTTTCGGTGAATTGGCCCGAGATTTTCGCGTTGAAATCGACATTTCGTATCGATTTTCATGGCCAATCCTCTTTTATTAATAATACGCAGTTTGGCGCGCAAAAAATCAAAGACGCAGTCGTAGATCGCTTTCGTGAGGAAAAAGGCCTGCGCCCCACCGTGGATAAACAAGGCGCGGTGCGCATCGAAGCCCAGCTGCGTAAGGGTCGTATTGCGTTGTATTTCAA
>JBDKHD010000130.1:0-10693 GCA_039797885.1 Pseudomonadota bacterium | reverse complement strand
GCTGGAAGAACAGATTTCGGCGTTACAGCGTTTAATTAGCCTTAAAGATGATCAACTTGCCAGCTTGCAAACAGGCAATGCCCAAACGGCACAATCTACGCCCGCTGTCGCTGCCGCAGATGTTAATGCTCAAGCTTCATCTGGTGTAGAGGGTGAGGGCGCGCCCGCAACGGATACGGTTGCCCCTGTAGCCGAAGATGCCGCTGCCAAAGCCCGAGCCGAAGCCGAGGCCAAAGAGCAGGCGCGTCGTACGCAACTGGCCGCTTTGATGGCCGAGCCAGCACCCGCCCCCGAGCCTGATCTGCTGGATCAATTATTGGCAGACCCAATGATCCCAGCGGGAGCGCTGGTGGTTATATTGTTGGCCGCTGTACTCATTGTTCGTAGTGTAAAAAAGCGTAAAGACAATAAGCTCAATAAGGACGTCAAGAGCGCTAATTTAACTGCACTAAACGATATTGATACACAAAGCTCGCTGGATGATTTTGATTTCCATGAGGGCGATATTCACGCCTCTTTTGAAGACGAAGTCGAGGCTGAAGCTCCTGTTCTCGATGACAGCTTCGAACCGCAGGCACACGAGGCCGAAAAAGCCGCTGACCCCTTGAGTGAAGCCGATTTCTGCATCGCCTTTGGTAAGTTTGAACAAGCCTTAGATTTATTGCGCGCAGCCATTGCACAAGAACCCAAGCGCTCAGACCTGCGTCTAAAACTCTTGGAAGTTTATGTAGAAATGGACAACGCCAAAGGTTTTGCCGAAGCAGAAACAGCACTGCAAAGCTTGGGTGATGTTCAGGCCAATCGTACCGCCACTCAGTTGCGCCAGCGCTTGTCTGCTCCTATTGCCCTTAAAATGGCTTCGACTGCGGTCGCAGCGGCTCCTGTATCTGCCCCTGCGCCTGTTGAAAATTTAGATGTGGATTTGACCGCCGACTTTGACGAAGGCATGGATTTTGAAGCGGCTCTGGATTTAGACAGCTACGCCGCTCCTGCTACCCAAGCAGAAAGCGCCGACAGCAGTATGGACTTTGACCTTGCTGAGTTTGAAACCCCTGCTGCGGCAGAAGAAACTGCACCTGCAAGCAGCGACGACTCCTTAGACTTTGATCTAGGTGACTTTGAAGTAGAAAGTACTGAGCCTGAAGTTGCCGTTGAAATTGAAGAGCCTGCGCCTGCCTTAGAAGAAGACGCCTTGGAATTTGATATGAGCGCCTTCTCTCGTCCTACGCCTGCAACGCCTGCGCCTCGTGCAGAGAAAAGCGCATTGGGCGATTTAGAGTTTGATTTGGGCGACGATCTAGAAAGCGTCGATTTTACCGAATCGGTTGCGCAAAATGTCGAGACCGAAGCTTTAGACAGCCTAGAAGACTTGCTTGATAGCAGTGAAGCAGGCTCGGATGAGCTGCCTGACTTGGACTTTGATTTGACCGAGCCAGAAGCTCCAGCCCCTGCTACCGACGATGATTTGAGCTTTGACCTCAATGCCGTAGAAGCTGAGCCTGCACCTGCGCCTCAAGCGGTGGCTGTTGAGGACAGCAGCGCACCTGCGGGTGACATTGATCTTGAGCAGTTGGCACAAGCTGATGATGACTTCGATATGCTGGCAGGCACAGACGAATGCGCTACCAAGCTGGACTTAGCACGCGCCTACATCGATATGGAAGACATCGAAGGTGCGCGTGAGTTACTGCAAGAAGTGATGCAAGAAGGTTCTGCCGAGCAGCAGGCTGAAGCACGAGGATTGATCAGTAATCTGTAATGGAAACTGAAGTTCAAACTTACCGCTACGCCGCCGTTGTCGAATACAACGGCGGCTGTTTTTTTGGCTGGCAATATCAGGCGCATCAACCGCATCTCATCAGCGTGCAGGCCGCCCTTGAAAGCGCGCTGGCTAAAATCGCCAACCACCCGATAAAAGTTTTTGCCGCCGGTCGTACCGATACGGGCGTGCACGCCACGCGTCAAGTGATTCATTTTGATACCAGCGCCAAACGCGCAGACTACAACTGGCTGATGGGCACCAATACACATTTGCCTGAAGGGGTTGCTTTGCAGTGGATCGGGCAGGTGGATCTGGATTTTCATGCGCGCTTTAAAGCTCAGGCGCGCCGTTATCGTTATCTGATTAACAATGCCCCCGCCAAGCAAGCCTTGCTGCACGATCAGCTCACTTGGTGGCGCTATCCCTTGGATGCTGAAAAAATGCATGAAGCCGCGCAGTGCTTGGTCGGGAAACACGATTTTACCTCTTTTCGTGCGGCGGATTGTCAGGCTAAAACCGCCGTGAAAACCTTGCATCACATTTCGGTACGCCGCTTTGGCCCGTTGATTGTGCTGGAAGTGGAAGCGCGCGGCTTTTTGTATCACATGGTGCGCAATATAGTCGGCAGTTTGCTTCCCATTGGCGAGGGGCATAAGCCTGCATCCTGGCTTAAAGACACGCTCGAGAAAAAAGACCGCTCTCAGGCAGGCATTACCGCACCCGCAGTGGGGCTGTATTTTGTTGGGGTGCACTACCCAGAGCCGTACCAGTTTATTCCTTGTCAGCCTTATGGCCCTATTTTGCTTGAGCCAACTTTGCAACTGGCCAATACGGAGGCTTAGATGCCACGCACAAGGGTGAAAATTTGCGGAATTACCCGCGCGAAAGACGCACAGACCTCCATCCATGCAGGGGCGGATGCCTTGGGTTTGGTATTTTATGCACCCAGCCCGCGTGCAGTCACCCTTTCGCAAGCGCAAGAAATTGCCGCACTCGTGCCGCCTTTTGTTACTGTCACCGCTTTGTTTGTGAACCCCAGTGTTGAGGAAGTGCAAAAGGTCTTGGATGGCGTTAGAATCGACCTCCTTCAATTCCATGGCGACGAAGACGAGCCTTTCTGTGCGCAATTCCATAAGCCCTACATCAAGGCCATCCGTGTCCGGCAAACGCAGGACGTGGTGGCGGCAAGCCTGCGCTTCCCAAGCGCCTTGGCACTTCTGTTAGACAGTTTTAAACCGGGCGTGCCGGGTGGAACTGGTGAGACCTTCGATTGGTCGCTGATTCCAGAAGTAACGCATCCCCTTATCCTTGCTGGCGGTCTGACCGCAAAAAATGTTGCTACGGCCATAGCCCAAGTGCATCCCTTTGCGGTGGATGTCTCTGGTGGCGTTGAGCACAGTAAAGGCATCAAAAGCGCCAGCAAAATAAACGACTTTATGAATGAGGTTTCTCGTGGCTAACCCTTCTTTTCCTTTGAATCTGCCAGACCATAATGGGCACTTTGGTATTCATGGCGGCCGTTTTGTTTCTGAAACGCTGTCGGCGGCACTCGATGAGCTCACCCAAACTTACGCCAAGCTGCGCCACGATCCTGATTTTTTGGCCGCCTTTGACAAAGATCTCGCGCACTATGTTGGCCGCCCATCGCCTTTGTATTTTGCCGAACGCCTAACCAATCACTGCAAAGGTGCGCAAGTTTGGCTCAAGCGCGAAGACTTAAACCACACCGGCGCGCACAAGGTAAATAACACCATCGGCCAAGCTCTGCTGGCCAAGTTTATGGGTAAGAAAAAAGTCATCGCCGAAACCGGTGCAGGTCAACACGGCGTGGCGACTGCAACTGTGGCCGCGCGCTTTGGCCTTGAATGTAAAGTTTTTATGGGCGCAGTGGATATCGAACGTCAAAAGCTTAACGTGTTTCGCATGAAGCTCTTAGGTGCAACAGTTAACTCAGTCACCTCAGGCACGCAAACCCTTAAAGACGCCATGAATGAAGCCATGCGCCATTGGGTCACCCATGTGGACGATACGTTTTATATCATCGGCACCGCCGCAGGTCCGCACCCATACCCCATGCTGGTGCGTGATTTTCAGTCGGTGATTGGTCGCGAACTCAAACGCCAATGCCCAGAGCAAATTGGCCGCCAGCCCGATGCTTTAGTAGCCTGCGTCGGTGGCGGCTCCAACGCCATTGGCATGTTCCACCCCTATTTATCCGATACCAGCGTGGCGCTGCATGGCGTTGAAGCGGGTGGTAAGGGGCTTGAAACAGGTGAGCACGCAGCACCGATTAACTGTGGCCGCCCCGGCGTGCTGCATGGTAATCGCTCTTATTTGATGGCCGATGACGATGGCCAGATTTTAGGAACGCACTCTATTTCAGCGGGCTTGGATTACCCAGGTGTAGGCCCTGAGCACAGCTGGCTGCACGATGTGGGCCGCGCCACTTACGGCAGCGCCACCGATGCCGAAGCGCTGGATGGCTTCCATAAACTTACGGAGCTTGAAGGCATTATGCCTGCGCTGGAGTCTTCTCATGCGGTGGCTTACGGCATGAAACTCGCAGCTTCAATGCGTCCTGACCAAGTGGTGGTGATTAACATTTCAGGCCGTGGTGATAAAGACATTCACACCATCGCGGCGCTGGAAGGCGTAACGGCTTAAGGAGAGCATAATGAATCGTATCGATACCGTATTTGCGAACTTAAAAGCGGCCCATAAAAAAGCCCTGATTCCATACATCACCGCAGGCGACCCCGTCAAAGTTCAGACAGTGGCTTTGATGCACCAGCTGGTGAAGGCGGGCGCGGATATCATCGAGCTGGGTATGCCGTTTTCCGACCCCATGGCCGATGGCCCCACCATTCAGCTTGCCCATGAACGCTCTTTGGCGCAGCACACCACAGTGAACGACGTGCTGGCCATGGTGAAAAGCTTTCGTAGCCAAGACAGCCGCACGCCCGTGGTGCTGATGGGCTATTTAAACCCTGTTGAATGGCGCGGCTATGCGCGTTTCGCCCAAGAAGCCAAAGACGTAGGCGTCGATGGTGTCTTGCTGGTGGATTTACCGCCTGAAGAAGCGCAGGAGGTTGAGCCTTTGTTTAAAGCGCAGGGCATCAATATGATTTATCTGATTGCCCCAACCACCACCGATGAGCGTATTGCCCAGATTGGCCGCGCAGCCAGTGGCTATGTTTACTATGTGTCGCTCAAGGGCGTGACAGGCTCTAAAGCCTTGGATGTCGCCGATGTCGAGGCCAATTTAAAACGCATCCGCAAACACCTAAGCCTGCCTGTTGGGGTCGGCTTTGGTATCAGCAATGGCGACACCGCCGCTGCCATCGCCAAGGTGGCCGATGGCGTCATTGTCGGTTCGGCGTTAATCAATCAGCTGGCTGCGAATTTGGATAACCCCGAGCAAGGCCAAGTGCAAGCCGCCGCCTTGTTGCGCAGCATGCGCAGTGCGATGGATGCCTAAATGTTCGTTGCCCAAAACGCCAATCTAGCCCAATGGCTTGCCTATTTAGAGCAGCTGCATCCCAGCGTGATTGACCTAGGTCTTGAGCGCGTGGGGCAGGTGGCGGCACGCTTAGGCTGCCTAAAGCCTGCGCCCTTGGTCATTACCGTTGGTGGTACCAACGGCAAAGGCACAACTTCGGCGCTTTTGGCCGCTGTACTCAAAGCTCAAGGGTTGAAAGTAGGGCAGTACAATTCGCCGCATATTCACCGCTATAACGAACGGGTGAGCATCAATGGCCTAGAAGCCTGCGACGCACAGCTTTGTGCCAGCTTTCGCGCGGTGGAAGCCGTGCGCGCAGGTGTAAGCCTGACCTATTTCGAGTTTGGCACTTTGGCGGCTTTGCATTTTTTTCAAGAGCAAAAGGTGGACGCCTGCGTGCTTGAAATCGGCCTTGGCGGGCGTTTGGATGCCGTCAATATCGTCGATTCGGACATTGCTGTGGTCACCAGCATTGGCTTGGATCATCAGGCTTTTTTGGGCGATACGGTCGAACAAATTGCCTATGAAAAATGCGCGATAGCACGCGCAGGGCGTTATTTGGTGTGCGGTGAAGTGTCGCCCCCTGCCACGGCCAAAGCCACGGTAGAGGGCATCGGTGCGCTCTGGTGTGGGCGCAATGACGATTTTTTTATTCAGCCGCAGCCAGAGGGCTTGATGCTGGAGTTTGCCTATCAAGGGCGCAAAGAGCACTGGCAGCTGCCTTTGGCGCACATTCCTCATCATAATGTTGCCACCGCCGTGCAAACGCTGGCCTTGATTGCGCGCCTGCCCAGCCAGGATGTGGTGGCGCAGGTGGTGGCGGGCTTGCGGGTGGATGGGCGTTTGCAACGCTTTCAAAAAGGCGCGCTGACGCTGACCTTGGATGTGGCACATAACGAACAAGCGGCTCGCTACATTGGTGAAAAACTCCAGCAGGTTGATGGCCTGATACTGGGGATGCTGGCCGATAAAGAGCCCGACAAAGTCTTCCCAGTGTTGCCCAAATGCACCCAGCTGATTTTGGTCGGGCTTACGGGCTATCGCGGCCAAAGCGCGCACGCCTTAAGCCTGCGTGCCGATTTTCAGCCCAAGCCAGAGCTTTTGGTGGACGTTAAAAGCGCCATCATGATGCTGCCTACGCAGGGGCACTGGCTGGTGTGCGGGTCTTTTCATACGGTTGATGAGGCTTTAGAAGCCATTAAAGAGGATGCAGCATGGCGCAGAATTTAAAGCAGCGAATTTTAGGAGCTTTGGTCACACTTTTGGCCTTGGCTTTATTGTTGCCCATTATTTTGGACAGCAAAAAAAGCATTGAATCTTTCAACACCGAAGTGCCTGCCATGCCCGAGCAGCCCGATTGGGCGCAGGTTGAAAACGAGCCACGCGTGCGCCAAGAGCTGCAAGAGCTAGCCGAAGGCCAGGCCGAGCAAGCGCTGGAGCCACAAAGCTCGGCCATAGCCGAAACGCCTGAGGCGCAAGCACCCAGTTCACAAACTCAAGCAGCCAGCCCGCAAGCTCAAGTACCGAGCACCCAAGATCAAGAAAAGCCCAGCACCCATACAGCAAAAGCGACTGAGGCTTGGGTGCTGCAAGTAGGGGCCTTCTCCGATGTGAAAAATGCCAACGGCTTGCGCGATAAGCTGCGCAGTAAAGGCTACAAAGCCTTCACCCAAAACATTGCCAATCGCAAGATGACAGGGGTGTTTGTCGGCCCAGAACTCAAGCGCGACAATCTGGAACGGGTGCAAACCAAGCTCAATAAAGAGTTTAAAATGGCAGCGCAAATCAAACCGTGGCAACTCTAAACCAAAGTAGTTCTTTAAAGCCAAAAGCACTTTGGTATAATCCGCGCTTTCTTAAAATTGGCTCTGGGGCAAACGCATGACCGTGATCGACTGGGGGATACTGGGCATCATAGCGGTATCTGCACTCATCAGTTTGCAGCGCGGCTTCCTTAAAGAAGCCATCTCGTTGGCCACTTGGGTTATTGCCTTTATCGTCGCGCGCTTATTCGGCGGGCAGCTTGCCACTTTGCTGGCGCAAGTTATCGACACTCATTCTTTGCGCTGGCTGGCCGCCTTTGCCATCTTGTTTGCAGGCACAGTCGTTATCGGTGCCATGATCAATCATTTATTCAGCCATTTTGTTACGGCGACGGGGCTTACGGGTACAGACCGTATTTTTGGTATGTTTTTTGGGCTGATACGCGGGGTGATCATTCTGGTGGCCTTAGTTTATGGCCTACAATTCACGGCCGCCGTCCAAGACCCTTGGTGGCAAAACTCTCAATTCATCCCTTACTTGACAACATTGGCTGACTGGGTTCGCAAGACCTTACCCAGCGCCACAGGGCAAGTTTTCTCTTTTCAATAATCTGAGGTAAAACGCAAATGTGCGGAATAGTGGGCATAGTCGCGAAATCCTATGTAAACCAGTCTATTTATGATGCGCTGACCATCTTGCAGCATCGTGGTCAGGATGCCGCAGGCATAGTCACCAGTCATAAAAATCGGTTGTATTTGCGCAAAGACAACGGGCTGGTGCGCGATGTGTTCCACACTCGTCACATGAAACGCTTGATTGGTAATATTGGTATTGGCCATGTGCGCTATCCAACCGCAGGCAGTTCAAGCTCCGCCGAAGCACAACCCTTTTATGTGAACTCGCCCTATGGCATTACCTTGGCGCACAACGGCAACCTCACCAACAGTGAAGAGCTGGCCGATGAGCTGTACCGTGAAGACTTCCGCCATATCAACACCAATTCCGACTCGGAAGTGCTGCTCAATATCTTTGCCCATGAATTGCAGCAACAAAAACAAATCAAACCCACGCCCGAAGCCATCTTTACCGCCGTTGCCCGCGTGCATGAGCGCGTGCGTGGCGCGTACGCGGTGGTCGCTTTAATCAGCGATTACGGCCTTGTGGCATTTCGCGACCCTAATGGCATTCGTCCAGCGGTGTACGGCACGCGTCAAACGCCAGCGGGTGCGGAATATATGGTGGCTTCGGAGTCGGTGGCCCTTGATGGCTTGGATTTCAAACTGGAGCGCGATATTGCCCCAGGTGAGGCCATCATCATCACCCAAGAAGGGAAGTTCTTTGCCAAACAATGCGCGAAAAGCCCACGTTTAGTGCCCTGCGTGTTTGAGCATGTGTATTTTGCGCGCCCAGACTCCGTTATTGATGGCATAGCCGTGTACAAAGCACGCCTGCACATGGGCGAGAAACTGGCGGAAAAGATTTTGCGCGAGCGCCCCGACCACGATATCGACGTGGTCATGCCCATTCCCGATACCAGCCGTTCTTCGGCGCTGGAACTGGCCAAACGCTTGGGCGTGAAGTTCCGCGAAGGCTTAATCAAAAACCGCTACATTGGCCGTACTTTTATTATGCCAGGCCAGCAGTTGCGTAAAAAATCCGTAAAACAAAAGCTCAATGCGCTTGAGCTGGAGTTCAAAGATAAAAACGTCTTGCTGGTCGATGACTCCATCGTGCGTGGTACGACTTGCGAGCAAATTATTGAAATGGCACGCGAAGCAGGCGCGAAAAAAGTCTACTTTGCCTCCGCCGCTCCTGCGGTGCGTTACCCCAACGTTTACGGCATCGACATGCCCGCCAAAACCGACTTTATCGCCCACAATCGCAGCACCGAGGAAATTGCCAAAGAAATCGGTGCCGACTGGCTGATTTACCAAGACCTAGATGACTTGGTTCATGCTTGCCTTGAAGGCAGCAATAGCGAAGTTAAAGATTTCGACTGCTCGGTATTTGACGGCCAATACATCACCGGCGACATCGACGACCAATACTTCGCTCATTTAAGTGCGGTGCGTAATGGTGCCAACAATGTGGCCAATATCGAAAACGTCGGCATCGATTTACACAACGACGCAGGCTAATTTTATAGCGAGAGCAAGATGGATTTTTCCGAGTTAGATGCGCGCTTCCAATCCGATTTAGACGGCTGCGCTTTTGATACCTTGGCGGTGCGCGCAGGGCAGCTGCGCACTCACGAGCACGAGCACGCAGAGGCTTTGTTCCTGACCAGCAGCTTTGTGTTTAATAGCGCCGCCGAAGCGCAAGCGCGCTTTTTAGGTGAAGTGCCAGGCAGTGTGTATTCACGCTACACCAACCCCACGGTGCGCACCTTTGAGCAACGTTTGGCGGCACTTGAAGGTGCTGAAAGTTGCGTTGCGACGGCAAGCGGCATGGCGGCCATTTATGCGGTGTGCATCTCGCACCTGAAATCAGGCGATCATATTGTCTGCTCGGCCAGCGTTTTTGGTAGCACAGTCAAACTCTTTGAAGCCTATTTGCGCAAATTTGGCGTAGACATTAGCTACGTAGATTTGGGCGATTTAGCTCAATGGCAGGCCGCTATTGGGCCAAATACCAAGCTACTGTACTTAGAATCGCCCTCCAACCCCTTAAACGACGTGGGCGACCTGCGAGCATTGGCCGACATCGCTCACAAGGCAGGTGCGTGGCTGATGGTTGATAACTGCTTTGCCACGCCTGCCTTGCAGCAGCCCTTAAAATTGGGCGCGGACATCATCATCCACTCCGCCACCAAATACATAGACGGCCAAGGCCGCTGCCTAGGCGGCGCGGCACTGGGCAGCAAAGCGCTGATGGAACCTGTGATTGGCTATTTGCGCACCGCAGGCCCCACCATGAGCGCCTTTAATGCTTGGGTGTTTTTAAAAGGGCTGGAAACCCTGGCCTTGCGCATGAAAGTACACAGCAGCAATGCCATGGCGCTGGCGCAGTGGCTCGCGCAGCACCCCAAGGTCAAATGCGTGAATTACTGCGGCCTGCCCAGCCACCCAAGCCATGAATTGGCCAAAAGCCAACAAAGCGCCTTTGGCGGCATGCTGTCTTTTGAAGTGCAGGGCGGGCGTGATGAAGCATGGAAAGTGATCGACTCCACCAAAATGATCTCCATCACCTCCAACCTAGGCGACGTCAAAACCACCATCACCCATCCCGCCACCACCACCCACAGCCGCATGACCGAGGCCGAACGCCTACACGCAGGTGTAAGCCAAGCCTTGATTCGCATATCGGTTGGGGTAGAGGACATCGAAGACATCCAGCGCGACCTTGCGCGCGGCCTAGACAGCCTGTAAACCGAGCGCATAAAAACCACGGATAAATGCAGTCCGTAGCGGCGGCCATTGGGCGCCATGATTCATTTACGTTATCGCCAACGTGTTTATTTCGATGCAGTCCGTAGCGGCGCCCATCGGGCGCCATGATTCATTCCATGTGGCGGCCATGATTCATTTCATATGGCCGCCTCTACGCCGTTTTTGTTGGGCAAAATCGTAGGCCAAATTAGGCCAATTCAAAACGCCAGTTTCGTTTTTAACTAATTGAAATATAAAGAAAAAATACCTATTTTTTGGTTCTGAACGCTCGTCTAACTC
>JBDKHD010000129.1:0-4902 GCA_039797885.1 Pseudomonadota bacterium | reverse complement strand
CCTGAATTGGCCAGCGTTTTGATGCCTAGGCGGTCGGCTTCGCGCTCCCATTCACGGCTGTACGCCAGCTGTTGTTGAATGCTGGCGGCTTGGCTGCCAATCAGCCCCGCCATACCGAGGTTGGCGTTGTTGGTGGCAATCAGCAAAATACTGGCCAGTAAGGTGGCAAGGGCAATGGGAGTTTGTTTTTCGGCTTGCTCGATTTGCCGAGCAAAGTGTCTCTGGCTTAGATGCGCCAGCTCGTGCCCCAATACGCCCGACATTTCGTCCTCGTCGCGGGTGTACAAAAACAGGCCATAATTGATGCCAATGATGCCGCCAGGTACGGCAAAGGCATTCAGATCTTTGCTGTCGACTATCACAAACTCAAAGTTGCTGATTTGCACTTCGCTGTTGGGCACCATGCGATAGATAAGATTTTCTAAAAACTCGATGGCCACAGGGTCGGAGCTAACATTGGTTTGCGCGCGCAATTGGCGTAGCCACAGCCGTCCGAGGTCGTATTCTTGTTGCAGCGAAACGTAAGAGGATGCGCTGTTACCCAAAGTGGGCAGTTGTGCGGCGGGTTCGACACTGGCCTGTGCGCTAAAGCTGCATACAAGATAGAAAATAAGGGCACGAGAGAGCACAGCAATTATCCTAGGTGGGTGGGTTTTTAGATTGGCCGTTGTGCAGGAGTTCCTAAGACAAAATACCGTCCAATCTTTATAATGCGGCGCTTTCCAGTGTGGCAAAAGGCAAGAGCTGTGTCTAATCCCGTTTTGCATAATGAATTTTTGGATGCCTGTGCGTGGCAGTGCCCGATGCCACTGTTAAAAACCAAGCTCAAATTGGCCGCTATGCAAGCAGGGGAGGTGCTCTTGGTGCATGCCTGTGATGCAGGGACTTGGCAAGATTTGCCGCGCTATATTCAGCACAGTGCACATGAACTTATTGCGGCGCACGAAGTCGATGGCCAGTACCATTTTTTAATTCGCAAGGGCGCTTAGGTTGCTTGTATCTCAAGGCCAGCCTAAGTAGACTTGCGCCTTTGTTTTTACCCGTGAAGCGGGGCACTGTAAGGAGTGAACTCAATGATTACTGGCAGTATTGTGGCCTTGGCAACCCCCATGCACAACGATGGGCAAATCGATTGGCAAGCACTGAACAGACTGGTTGAGTTTCACATCAAACACGGCACCGACGCCCTAGTAGCCGTTGGCACCACGGGCGAATCTGCCACCCTAGACACCAAAGAGCATTTGGCCGTTATCGAGCAAGTGGTTAAACAAACCGCAGGCCGCCGCCCTGTGATTGCAGGCACAGGGGCAAACTCCACCGCCGAAGCCATTGAACTGACGCAAGAGGCTAAAAAACTCGGTGCGGATGCCTGTTTGCTGGTCACACCTTATTACAATAAACCGCCACAACGCGGTTTGATTAAGCATCACGAAGCCATTGCGAAAGCGGTCAATCTGCCGCAGATTTTGTACAACGTGCCAGGTCGTACCGCCTGCGATATGTTGCCTGAGACCGTGGCAGAAATTGCCAAAATCGAAAGCGTGATTGGCGTTAAAGAAGCTACAGGTAACCTTGAACGCACCGCCAAATTGATCGAGCTGGTCGGCCATAAAATTGCTGTGTATTCAGGCGACGATGCCACGGCCTATCAAACCATTTTGCAAGGCGGCAAGGGCAACATTTCCGTGACCGCCAACGTCGCCCCCGCCCTGATGCACGAGCTGTGCATGCTGGCCTTAGACGGCAAAGCCGAAGAAGCCAAAGCCCTGAACGAGCGTTTGCTGCCCTTGCATAGCGTGATGTTCTGCGAAGCCAATCCCATCCCAGTGAAATGGGCGCTGCACAAAATGGGCTTGATGGAGCGCGGCATTCGCTTGCCTTTGGTGGAACTGGACGACCACTTAAAGCCTAGAATTGAGCAGACACTCAAATCCCTAAACCTGCTTTAAGGACAGCCTATGCGTATTTTATTGGCTCTGGCTGTGCTGCTGTTATCAGGATGCAGCCTGATGCCTGATCGCTACCGTGATCGGGCGATGGACTACTTAAAAACCACCGAGCAACCTCAGACACAAAGCCTGACTGAGCAACGCTTGGCCTTCTCCGATCGTTATGTCATTCCCACACTGGCCGTGACTCCTGAGCGCCCTGACAGCTTTAAAGCGCCCATGCCACAGCCTTTATTGGCGGAGCCTGAAGAAGAAGGCGCAGCCTCTTTGAATGCACTGCGCAGCGAAGCGCTCGACCCGCAAATTGAACACGATGGCGCAGGCGGCTTGATTCTGCGCATGAATGGCAGTTTTGCTCAGGCGTGGTCTTTGACCACCGATGCCATTGCCGCAACCAAACTGAATCTGACCGACCTAAATCGCAGTACGGGTACTTGGTACTTGAGCATGAAAAAAACCATCAAAGCCAGCGATGGTGGCTGGTGGGCGCGCTTGTGGGGCAAGGACAAAACGGTTGATCACACTTATTTGCTTAAAATGAGCCGTACACGCACAGGTGTGTATTTGTCGCTACTTGAAGACGACGATTCTTTAGCGGATGAGCCGCGCGCCCAAGCGGTGTTTGCGGAGCTTAAAGCTTGGTTTGATAAACAAAAGTGAAATACGTTTCTTTAGGCAGTGGTAGCCGTGGCAATGCCACCTTAGTGGTGGAGCAGGGGCGTGCGCTGATGATCGACTGTGGCTTTAATCGCAAGACCGCGTTGCAGCGCTTTGCGCAGGCCAATTTTGACCCCGCTACCTTGGACGCCGTGTTTGTAACGCATGAGCACGGCGATCACAGCAAGGGCGTGGTGCATCTGTGTGAGACCTTAAACATTCCCTTTTATGCGTCCTTTGGTACGGCTTTTAGTATGCAGTGGCTGGAGCATCCTTTGTGGTGCTGCGTCAGTGCCGAGCACACAGTGAGCCTTGGGCATTTGGCTTTATTGCCTGTGGTGGTACCGCACGATGCCAAAGAGCCGTTGCAATACGTCGTTGAAAATACCGCTGGCACGCGCTTGGGTGTATTATCCGACCTCGGTTCGCTGACCCCGCATGTCATCAGCAGCTACCAAGACTGCCATGCGCTGCAACTGGAGGCCAATCACGACCCTCTTCTGTTGCAAAACGGCCCTTATCCACCTTCGCTGCGCCAGCGTGTTGCCAGCGATTATGGCCATTTAAGCAATCAGCAGTGCGCGGCTTTGCTTAGCCAAGTGCAATGGCATGGCCTGAGGCATGTGAGTGCAGGCCATATCAGCGAAAAAAACAACAGGCTCGACCTTGTGCAGGTGGAACTGAATGCGGTGCTGGATTGCCCAGCCCGCGAAATACGATTATTAGACCAAGACCAAGTTTCCCCTTGGCTTGAATTCAATTAGCTCAACGACCCTGGAGATCACCATGGAAAAACGTGAATTACTTTATACAGGCAAAGCCAAATCGGTTTACAGCACCGATAACCCCGATCTCATGGTGTTGGAGTTTCGTAATGACACCTCCGCTTTCGATGGCAAGCGCATCGAACAGCTGGACCGCAAGGGCATGACCAACAACAAGTTCAACGCCTTTATCATGCAAAAGCTGGCCGAAGCAGGCATTCCTACGCACTTTGAACGCCAGCTCTCTGATAACGAATCCTTGGTCAAGCGCTTGCAGATGATTCCGCTGGAATGCGTGGTGCGTAACATTGCCGCAGGCAGTTTGTGCCGTCGTTTGGGCGTGGAAGAAGGCATTGATTTAAATCCACCGACCTTTGAACTTTTTTTGAAAAACGACGCTTTGGGTGACCCTATGGTCAACGAATACCATGCTCGTTCTTTTAACTGGGCCACCGATGAGCAGCTGGCGCGCATGAAAGAGCTGTCCTTCAAGGTAAACAGCATCCTGAAAGAGCTGTTCTTAAAAGGCAACTTGCTGTTGGTGGACTCCAAGCTGGAGTTTGGCCTGTTTAAAGGCGAAGTGGTGCTTGGGGACGAGTTCTCTCCAGACGGTTGCCGTTTATGGGATGTGAATACCCGCGAGAAACTGGACAAAGACCGCTTCCGCAAAGGTTTGGGTGGCGTGGTTGAAGCCTACGAAGAAGTCGCGCATCGCATTGGCGCGTTTTAACCGACAAAAAGCCCATTCAGTTGGGCTTTTTTCTGCCTGTTTGTGGCAAAAACCTTGGCATTGTGACTGAAATTAGGCAAAACTAGCCCCACTGCGATTGCGCAGCCTAAGCATACTAAGGACGATAACGATGAAAAAAACGCTTGTGGCTACCGCCATTTTCACTGCTCTACCTTTTGCCGCTCAGGCGGATTTACTTTTTACTGTGGGTGCCAAGGCCAGCCTTTGGAATGCCGATCCTACAGGTCAAATCGATCAAAACCTGTCGGTTGAAAAAAACGGCTTAAATTTAGGCTCTGAAAACGGCCAGCAATTTTCCATTTTCTTTGAGCACCCGCTGCCCGTTGTGCCCAACATCAAACTCAAAAGCACCAGCCTAGAAGTGGATGGCAAAGGCACGATCAATGCGCAGTTTGCAGACCAAAGCTTCAATGAAACTGTCTCCTCCAAAGTGGACTTGTCGCACAACGATCTAACCCTGTACTGGGGTTTGCCGCTGCCAGTGCCTGCCTTGGATATTAACTTTGGTTTAACCGCACGTCAGTTTGCAGGCGAGGCTTCAGTGGCCAGCACCACAGCGGCCAAAACCGAAAGCGTGGATTTGGATATGACTTTGCCGATGGTGTTTGGTGAAGTGAAAGTGGGCCCCATCTTTGGTGTGTACGCCAACGTCGATGCCAATTACGTTGGCTATAACGACAATAAACTGCTGGATTGGTCTGCGGCGCTGGGTTATGTGCTGCCCATTCCTGTGGTCGATGTCGGTCTTGAAGTGGGCTATCGCTCTTTGGCTTTGCAAACC
>JBDKHD010000128.1:0-7091 GCA_039797885.1 Pseudomonadota bacterium | reverse complement strand
ACTTGCCGACTGGAGTGGTAACGCAGTGTCAAAACGATCGCTCGCAGCATCAGAATAAAGATCAAGCGATGAAGCAATTAAAAGCCAAGCTGTATGAGCTGGAATTACAAAAGCGCAACGCCGAAGCGCAAGCCTTAGAGGATACAAAATCCGATATTGGCTGGGGCAGTCAAATTCGCTCTTACATTTTAGACGATGCGCGCATTAAAGATTTACGCACTGGGGTAGAAACTCGAAACACTCAAGCGGTGTTAGACGGTGATTTAACTCCTTTTATTGAAGCCAGCCTAAAAATGGGCTTGTAACCTAGTTTAATTTAATTGTACTCGTGCCCAACAAGGGAAATCTTATGACTGAACAACAAACACCTGAACTGCTGGATGAAAACAAACTCATTGCTGAGCGTCGTGCCAAGCTTGAAAAATTGCGCGAAGGGCAAAAGCACAACGGTCATCCCAATACATTTCGTCGCAGTGCTTATGCCGCCGATATGAAAGCCCAGCACGGTCATAAAGAAGCGGAAACGCTTGCCAATGAAAAAATAGTCGTCAGCATGGCTGGGCGCGTTATGCGCCGTGGTGGGCCTTTTGTTGGTATTCAAGATAATACCGACAGCATTCAATTTTATTTACCCAAAAATCTGCAAAAAGACAGCCTGGCCTGGGAGTTGCTGGATATTGGTGACATTGTTGGCGTGACTGGCGAGCTGCATAAGTCTGGCAAAGGCGAGCTTTACGTCAACGTGCAAACCATCGAAGATTTGGAATTAATTACTAAATCTTTGCGCCCTCTGCCTGATAAATTCCACGGATTGGCCGACCAAGAAATGAAATACCGTCAGCGCTATGTGGATTTAATTATCAATGACGAAGCAAGAAAAACCTTCGCTGTGCGCTCGGCCATCATCACTGGTATTCGCAGCTATTTAACGGGCCAAGGTTTTATGGAAGTAGAAACGCCTATGCTGCATATTATTCCAGGTGGCGCATCGGCTCAGCCCTTTGTTACACATCACAATGCTCTCGATATGGATATGTATTTGCGTATTGCACCTGAGTTGTACTTAAAGCGCTTGGTGGTGGGCGGTTTTGATCGGGTATTTGAAATCAATCGAAATTTCCGAAATGAAGGTACTAGTACTCGCCACAATCCTGAATTTACTATGATCGAATTTTATCAGGCCTACGCTGATTATCGCGATATGATGAATCATACTGAAAATATGCTGCGTTATTTAGCTCAAACTGTTCTGGGTTCGACAAAATTGCATTACGGTGAATCCGTATATGATTTTTCAAAATCATTTGTACGCATGAGCATGGTGGACGCCATTCTAAAATACAATCCCACTATGGACGAAAAAGTATTGCGTAATCCTGAAGCCAATATGGAAGTATTAAAAGACTACGCTCGTAGTGTGGGTGTGCATGTAGGCCCTAAAGAAGCACATTGGGGTGCGGGCAAATTAATCTGTGTTATTTTTGAAGAAACCGCTGAACACAAATTGGATCAGCCCACCTTTATTACCGAATACCCTTGGGAAGTATCACCCTTGGCACGCCGTAATGATAACGATCCTTTTATTACCGACCGATTTGAGTTTTTTGTGGGTGGTCGTGAGTTGGCTAACGGTTTCTCAGAGTTGAACGATGCCGAAGACCAAGCGGCGCGTTTTCGCCGCCAGGTCGAAGAAAAAGACGCGGGTGACGATGAAGCTATGCATTACGATGCCGATTATATCAATGCCTTGGAATATGGCTTGCCACCCACGGCGGGCGAAGGTATTGGTATCGACCGTTTGGTGATGCTCTTTACCAATAGTCACACTATTAAGGATGTGATTCTATTTCCGCACATGAAGCCACGAGCAGAATAACTAAAACGGTTTTAAAATATTTGTAAGCCCAATGCTCATTGATGACAAATCAATGGGCATTTTTATTTTCAATTCTTAAAAAAAGGAAAAGTATGCAAATAAAAAATCAGCTTTCAGCTTCGTGGAAATCTGAAATAGGAAAAGAATTTGATCAGGATTACATGCGCCATTTGCGTGATTTTTTATTCAGTGAAAAGCAGCTTGGGAAAATTATCTATCCAAATAATGAGTTTATTTTTAATGCGTTTAATCAGGTCGATTTTGATAAAGTAAAAGTGGTAATAATTGGCCAAGATCCCTATCACGGCGAAGGCCAAGCACAGGGTTTGAGTTTTTCCGTACCCAACGGCATGAAGCTTCCGCCCTCGTTGAAAAATATCTTTAAAGAGATTGAACTGGATTTAGGTGTGCGCATGAGTGGGCAGGGCGATTTAACTCCTTGGGCAAAGCAAGGTGTGCTGCTACTCAATGCCACTTTAACCGTAGAGCAAGCGAAAGCAGGCTCGCATCAAAATAAAGGTTGGGAGCGTTTTACCGATGCCGCTATTGCCGCCTTAAACGCGCATCGCCAAGGCTTGGTTTTTGTGCTTTGGGGTGGTTTTGCGCAGAAAAAAGGCGCAGTGATTGATGAGTATAAACACAAAGTGTTGAGGTCGGTTCACCCCTCACCGCTTTCGGCGCATCGAGGTTTTTTTGGAAATAAACAGTTTTCGCAAATTAACAGCTATTTGTTGCAGCAAGGCCAAGCGCCCATTCAATGGCAATTTTAAAGGTGCGAATCCTTTCGCAATTCCAGTAAAATTCATGCTGAGTTTAATCGAGCTTTATCGCATAAAACTGATACATGCCAGCAAATAAATCGCTATTGGCTTGTTCTAGCGTATGCCATTCTTGAATGCTTATTTCATGCGCTTGCTTACCAGCCCAGTTCAATAAGTTCTCGCTGCCAGCAGGCGCCAGCATGCCAAGGTAGGTAAGCTGTGCTGATGCAAGAAAATTAGGAAGATCTAACACATCAAAAACATGCTCTTGTTCGTGAAAAATTAAATCGCGGCAGCCGCTTAAGCTGTAAAAATCGGGTGAGTTTAATAACGCTTCCCAGTTTCCTGGTAAAGCTTTTTGCAAAATAGCTTCGCGCACTAAACGCATACCCTGCGCATCACGAGGGCGATGCTCAGCCAGCGTCTGGCGCAAAGCCGAAATAACTTGGCGCGCAGTTTTACTGTAGAGTGCAATTTTTATTATCCCCCCTTTTTTTAACCGTGCAGCAAGAGCGTTAAGCCCTTGTTTGGGATCGTGCATATGATGCAGCACGCCAGAGCATTCAATTAAATCGAACTTCCGATTCAAAGCGTGGCAATTTAAAATATCGCCCTGTATAAAGTGCAGCGTGGTTTGTTGATGAATTTCTGCTTGGTATTGCGCATAAGCCAGCGCGGTGTAGCTTAAATCCAGCGCGGTAATTTTTAGTTTTGGGAAGTATTTAGCTAGGCGAATGGCATGTCGGCCGGTACCGCACCCGGCAACCAATGCTTGAAGTTTGCTGCCAGGTTTAGGAAGCAAATAACGCCAATTAGGAAAATGTTGCTGCAAAGCCAAGGCGTAGTCGGCGGGCTGGTTGTAGCCAACGCTGCGCCAGCGCGGATACGGGTTTTCGTTATATTGTTTTTGCACTTTGATCGAGATGGTATTATGACTTTCTCCCAAGGAAGGAATACTTTTTACCAGGTCGGCCAAGGTGTTTTGTTCTTGTAATGGAGACTGAATTAACTGATTAACAAAATCAGGCCAGTCTTCATAGTTGAGTTGGCTTAAAAATTGACATTGCGCTAAGGGTTTGTACATAAAAACCAAGAGTAAAATAGGCGCGATATCTGTTTTAGCAATGTCATTCAATAGCAACATTTTTTGCGTTAAGCTTTCTAGCTGCGCGACGAGCTGATGCTCTTTCTCATTGATATACCAAACGGCTTCGTTCAAATCGACTTGCTGTGCTAGCGCCGAGGCTAAAGGCAATAGTGGCTGCGAAATAGAAAGTTGAGCACTGCTAGCGAATAAAATACTTTGTCTTAATGTGATAAATAAGCGCTCAAAAACTGGGTTGGTAAAATAAAATTTTCCTAAGCACTTTAATAGTAACGGCTCTTTCGCTAACTGATTTATATCCAAAGGGCATCCTGCTTCGGATAAATGCAATTTATGGCTTAATAGTGTCGTGCATAAATTTTGCAGATGACCATAATCGACGTCGGTAAAATCCAAATAACGTAATAAATCCTGCTCCAATTCTTCATTGTAAAAATCGGCACTGAGCTTGGCGCAAACGGCAAAGAGCTGGCTGCGCAGCTCAATATTGTGCGCTTGAGTTTTTGCCAGCTCACGATAGTGGCGAAAGGCTTCCACAAAATCGCCCTGCAAAAATTTTACGTGAGCTAAAGAGTTCAGTGAGCGCGTAGCAACACGGGAAATTTGGAGTGATTGGGTAAAATACTGCTCGGCCTCAGCTAAATTACTCTGAGCCAGCGCTAATTGCCCTGCACTGTATAGCAGGCTGGCGCTGTGTGGCTTGAGTTGCAAACCTTGCTCAAGCCATAGCTTTGCGGCTGCATAATTGTTTCGCTGCTGCTCAATGCGCGCCAATAAGTTTAAGGTCGGTAGGTGCGTTGGCAGCAAGGCACGAGCACGTTGCGCCAATGTCAGTGCTTGCTGTAGCAATTCATCGGGGTATTCAGGGTGTGCCTGATTATAAATTTGGCTGGCTTCTTCGTATAAACGACGATGCTCTCGGCTTCTAGTGGGTAAAAACTGTAATTGTGCGCTGGCCATAGGCTGCCTCTTTCGTGCATTTTATTATGTCTATGCAGGCTTTATGCCACTCTATAACTTATTGATTTTAAATATATTTATTAAGTTTTAAGAATGCGCTGTTGCTTTAGAGGCCAAGTATTGCCGCAATCTAGACAGAGAAGATAAAGAGGTTAAAGCTTTATGCAAAGTCGCCGCTAAAGAAACTAGAGCCGTTCTCTAAAGGGGTATCACCATGTATCAATCAGGCGCACAACAATATAAGCAAGTTAACGTCAGTTCCGAGGCGTTGGATGCCGATCCTCATCGGCTTATTCAGCTTCTTATGGAAGCGGCGCTTACGCGTATGGCGCAAGCCAAAGGCGCGATGGAGCGCAGTGACATGGAGGCCAAAGCCAGCCTTCTTGGACGAGTGACGGATATTCTGCAAACGCTGCAATTAAGTCTTGATCACAACTCGGGCGGCGAAGTGGCGACAAATCTCGAAAAGCTTTATGACTACATGCTTAGACGTTTAATGGAGGCAACCAGCCAGAATAACTTGGCCATGGTCGATGAAGTCATGGCGCTGTTGCTAACCGTAAAAAGCGGTTGGGACTCTATCCGTACTGAGTATTTACAAGCGCAACAAAAATCCGCTCAAGCTTCGCGCGCACCTGAATTATCGACGGCAAATTATTCCGCATAGGCACAAATCCCTTAGAAAACAGAGTTATATTTAGAACAAAGGTTCTAAATATAACTCTGTCATCTTCTTGACACCGTATTAAAAATTACCAAAGATGGGACGTGGCGCATTTTACGTAATTTCTTTGCCATAAATTTGACTAACGGAAAAACGTCACCTTTACTCAGGGGCAATTAGTCAACTTTATGACAGCGTATAAAGTGTTCTAAAAATAATAAAAAGTAAGGACAGCGAGCCATGTGGAGAAATATTAAGGTGTTATTGATCGACGACGACGAGCAGCGCCGCCATGACATGAAGGTGATTCTCGATTTTTTAGGAGAAGAGGCCATTGTAGCGGGTAGCCAAACCTGGCAAAAAGAGGTGTCGGCGACGGTGGCAGATCCTGTGGATATTATGGGTGTGCTGTTGGGTAGTTGTCAGCAGGCTAGCTTAGAAGCTGTCTTAAAAGGCATTCAAGGCTGGGATAAAGGCGTACCTGTTTTGTATTTAGAGGACACCGTGCATTTGGATAGCCTTTCTGAAGCGCTCAAACAAATGGTCGTCAGTCGTTTAGAAATGCCGCCTAGCTACAATAAGCTGCTCGACAGCTTGCACCGTGCGCAGGTATACCGAGAGCAGTTCAATCACAGCCGCAGTCGTGGCGAACGTCGTGAAATCGAATTATTCCGCAGCCTAGTAGGCACCAGTCGCCAAATTCAAACCGTGCGCGAACTCATTATGCAGGTCGCAGATAAAGACGTGAGCGTCTTAATTCAAGGCGAATCGGGTACGGGCAAAGAAGTGATAGCGCGTAATTTGCATTACCATTCAGAGCGTCGCGACAAGCCCTTCGTGCCTATTAATTGCGGCGCTATTCCCGCAGAATTATTAGAGAGTGAATTATTTGGCCATGAAAAAGGCGCGTTTACGGGCGCAATCAGCAGCCGCCCTGGACGTTTTGAAATGGCCGAAGGCGGCACGCTGTTTTTAGATGAAATTGGCGACATGCCGCTGAACATGCAGGTAAAAATTCTTCGTGTATTGCAAGAGCATACTTTTGAGCGCGTTGGCAGTAATAAAACCATCAAGGCCAATGTGCGCATCATTGCCGCGACTCATAAAAATCTCGAGCAAATGATTGAAGACGGCGCTTTCCGAGAAGACCTGTATTACCGATTAAATGTCTTTCCCATCGAAGTGCCCGCACTGCGCGAGCGTATTGAGGATTTGCCTTTATTGCTGAACGAATTAATTTCTCGGCTGGAGCATGAAAAGCGCGGCTCTATTCGTTTTAATTCTTCGGCCATTATGTCTTTGTGCCGCCACCCTTGGTCTGGCAACGTGCGCGAGCTAGCCAATTTGGTTGAACGCTTAGCCATTTTGTACCCCTATGGGGTGGTAGGCACCAATGAGCTGCCAAAGAAATTCCGCTATATCGATGAAACCGACGAAGCCAATTTGCTGCCCCCCTTGCCTGATGTCACCCAAAGCGAAGGGCGTTTGGTTGGCGTCGACAGCCCCGCGCTTTTGCCTGTGAATGGCTTGGATTTACGCGAGTATTTGCAAGATTTGGAATGCTCGTTAATTCAACAAGCGTTAGACGATGCCAATGGCGTGGTTGCGCGAGCGGCAGAAAAACTCAATATTCGCCGCACTACCTTGGTGGAGAAAATGCGTAAATACAATTTGGGAAAGCGTGAAAACTTTCTAGAGGCTTAGCCTGTAGAGAGTGACCCTGCC
>JBDKHD010000127.1:0-10879 GCA_039797885.1 Pseudomonadota bacterium | reverse complement strand
CTGCTGAAACCTTAGAGTTTCACCACGGCAAACACCACAATGCCTATGTAACCAACCTGAATAATCTGGTTCCTGGTACTGAGTTTGAAGGCAAAACCTTAGAGCAAATCATCAAGTCTTCTACGGGCGGTATTTTTAATAACGCCGCGCAAGTGTGGAACCACACTTTCTTCTGGCACAGCCTCGCTCCTAAAGCAGGTGGCGCACCCACTGGTGCCATCGCAGCAGCCATCGAAAAAACCTGGGGCTCCTTTGACAAGTTCAAAGAAGAGTTTACTAAATCTGCCGCAGGCAACTTCGGCTCAGGCTGGACTTGGCTGGTGAAAAAAGCCGACGGCTCTTTAGCCATCAGCAACACCTCGAATGCAGGCTGCCCCATCACTGAAGCTGGCGTCACCCCCATCCTGACCGTTGACGTATGGGAACACGCTTACTACATCGACTACCGCAATGCGCGTCCTAAATACTTAGAGAGCTTCTGGGCTTTAGTAAACTGGGAATTTGCCAACAAAAACTTTGCTGCTTAATACTTAGCCGCTAAAGTACCCAGGCTCGATCTCGCATCGAGCCTTTTTTTTACTTTGAAATCACGCCATGCAGTTACTTCTTGCCTCCAGCTCGCCTTATCGCCGCCAATTACTTAGCCAGCTCAAGCTGCCCTTTGTGTACGCTGCGCCCGACATCGACGAAAGCCCTCAAGCCTGCGAAACGCCAGAGCATTATGTAAAAAGGCTGGCCATCATCAAGGCGCAAGCGCTACGCGGTCAATTTCCTGAGCATTGGATTATTGGCAGCGATCAATGCTGCCTAGTAAACGGCAAAATCACGGGCAAACCCTTAACCATCGAGCGTGCCATTGCGCAGCTGCAAGCCTCTTCAGGGCAAAAGGTGCGTTTTTTAACAGGGCTATGTGTGCTTGCGCCCGATGGCTCTTGGCAAAGCATTGTGGAGGAGTTTGCTGTGCATTTCAGGCAGTTAACCCATGAGGAAATTGCGCTTTATGTGCAGGCGGAACAGCCGTTGGATTGCGCTGGGAGCTTTAAGGTGGAAGGCTTGGGGATTCATTTGTTTGAGCGCTTAGAAGGGCGCGACCCCAATACCTTGATTGGCCTGCCCTTGCTGGCACTGCTGGATATGCTGCGCGCAGCAGGCTTTAGCCCGCTGCATCTTATCCAAACTCATTAAGGCTTAGCGGTTCACAGGCAAGCCTTTAAATAAGTCATCGACTTTCTTATCCTCAGGGACGGCGATTTTATCCGACAAGGTAAACTCCCAAATGCCATCGTATTTCTCTTTGGCCAGTTTGATGTTCATCCCGCTGTTGTTCACTATGGTTGGGCGTAAGAACACCATCAGATTGCTCTTATTTTGCTGCGAAGATTTAGACTTAAACAGCCAGCCCAGCAATGGAATGTCGCCTAAAAGCGGCACTTTGCTTTCCACCTCGCGCACATCATCACGAATCAAACCACCCAGCACCACGGTTTCTTCGTTGCCCGTGAGAATCATGGTTTTGATGGCGCGTTTGTTGGTAATTAGGTCGGCACTGCCGTCTATGGTGGTGTTGGCGACCGACTCGGCCGTGGCTTCCACTTCCAAGCGAATGGCTTCACCATCGTGAATATGGGGCTTGACCTTCAGGGTAATACCCACGTCTTCACGGGTGATGGTGGTGAAGGGGTTGGTGTTGTTGCTGGAGGCCGTCGAACCCGTACGGAAGGGCACGTTCTGGCCGACTATGATTTCGGCCTCTTGGTTATCCAGCGTCATAATGCTAGGGGTGGACAACATATTGGCCTTGGTATTGGTAGCCAAGGCCTGCAAGATGATACCGAAGTTGGGCTGGCCTTTGTGTTCGGTATACGCACCGAGGGTGAGACCTGAGCCCACCGCCGCCGCAGGATTACCCGACATAATGCTACCTGCAATGGTGCTCATGGAGGGGCCTGCGTTAGAGAAGTTGGTGCCTGCTAAGGGTTTATCCAAGCTGCCTGTTGCCCACTGGAAACCCAGTGCGTCGCTGATATCACCCGTTACTTCGACAATGGCCGATTCAATCAAAACTTGCGCACGACGCACGTCCAGCGCCGCCACCAGCTCTTCAACTTCTTTCATTACCGAAGGCTCGGCGCGCACTACAATGGCGTTCAAATCCTCATCGGCATAAACGCTGGATTTACTTGCGGCTTTATTGTCTTTGTCGTTAGTAGGCGCTTCCCCCAATAAGCCTTTGAGCATTTCGGCCACTTTTTTAGCATCGGCATATTGCAAGCGAATCACCTTGGCGCTGCCTGTAAAATACGAGGGCTGATCCAGCTCTTCGATCAGCTTGCGGATGCGTTCGCGCGCACTTTTCTCACCTTTAAGAATTAAACGGTTACTGCGTTCATCGGCCACCACACGAATCGAACCTGCGGTATTTTCATTGGCATTTTGCGTTGCACCCTGGGCAATACGCGCAGGGTCGAGGTTTTGCAACATGGTCACCATATTGCCGACCCAGGCCTGTTTCAGCTGGATCACTTCCAGCTCTTCAGAGCCTGATTTATCCAAACGGTCGATAATCTGCTCGATGCGAGCAATATTGCTGGCGTGGTCGGAAATAATCAGCGCATTGGCGGATTTAACGCCAGCCAAATGGCCGTATTTGGCAACCAGGGGGCGCAAAATGGGCACTAAGTCCAAGGCTGGAGTATTTTTAATTATCACCACTTTGGTGACCAGTTCTTGGCTGTTGGGCGAGACTTTTTCGTCAGGGCCTCGGCCTTGTTGTTTCATGTCGTTTTGCTGCACGATCAAAATCACATCGCCTGCGGGTACGGCAACAAAACCTTGCACTTCCAATACCGACAGAAACAGCTCATACACAGCGTCTTTGTTCATTGGCTCGGATGACAATACGGTTACCTTGCCTTTGACGCGCGGGTCGATCACAAAGCTTTTGCCCGTAATATCGGCAACCTGACTAATGAACGCGCCAACATCGGCTTCTTTTAAATTAATTTGCCAGCTGTCTTGCGCAAAAGCGTTAGCACTAACAGCGAGCAAGGCACAACATACCCATTTCTTAAACACGCTTTTCTTCCTTTCTAATTAAGGCTGTGATTGACAACAAAACGACTATTGCCTCGCTGTACTTCGATGCGCACCTGAGACTCATTGCTCATTTGCTGCAATAACTGTTGATCGACACTGGGGTCACCCAAGCCTTGGCCATTGACCGATAACACGACATCGCCAGGCTGCAACTGTAGACTCATCAGCATCGAGCCTGGCTGCACACGGTAACCTTGCCCTGCGCCTATGGCTTCTAGGCCAAACTCACGCAGCGCACCCTGTGGGTCGGTGCGGGCTTCGTCGCCGAGCATATTGACGAACTCGGTGGGGGTACGCACCTCTTTAAAGCGTTCGCGCAGGTTGCCGCGCTGGCGCTCAGGCTCGGCACTGGCTACGGCACTGATACCGACTTTTTCATCTTCGGCAAACTTCAATACTTCCAGCTTGCCATTGGTGTCGAGCACCACGCGATTGTCATAGACCGCCGCCAAACGTGTGCTGCCTTGAATGGTGTCACCGATGCGGTAATAGTCACCTTCTGCACCTTTGGGGGCAATGATGGCGCTGGAGCGCTCAGGCTTCTCTGCCACCGTCACGCCTAATAAGTCCAAACTCAGAATGGTATCGGGGGCGTTGTCTTCGGCTTTCACTTCGGCAATAGGTTCATTGCCCACTATGCCAAACAGGTGAAAATCCGCACTGCTAGCACCCATAACCTTGGCTTCGCTGCGGGCATTGGATGGGGGCATCAAATACAAAGGCACAGGTGCCACCACACGCCAAAACAGCAACGCTAACTCCACCGCCAAGCAGAATGTCAGCACGAGTTTGCCAAGTGTGAGCAATATGCGTTGCCAAGTGAACAAGGGTGTTTGCATGGTTATCCTTTTCGCCACTACAGCAGCTTGTGCGAAACTTCAAATATCACCGAATCGGGTTCGGCAGGGACAGGCCAAGGCTGCCCCAACAGATCGATAAAGCGCCGTTTCAGTGCCACGCCACCCCAGCCATCGGGTTGCAAGTAACCGCTTAATACGCTTTGCCCTTCGGTGGTGGTGATTTCAACCTGCGCTTTATCGCCTTGCATGGCCAAATTGCCCACCAGCATGGGTAAGCTGGCGCTCACTGGATTGTTGTCCACCAACAAAGACACCGCGCCGCCTGCGTAATTCATCCGCCCTGAAATAGCCTGCACCAGAGTGGGGTTAAGCTGCACTTGCAGGTTTAATTTAGACAGCTCCACTGCGCCTGATATATCCGCACGCTGCGCTTGCAGCATGGGCCGCAGCGCCTGTAAATCCAAATAGCCATCAAAGTACTCAAGCCTTAGGCTGTTTTGGCTTAGGTATACGGGGCCGTCGGCGCGCAAAGACTCGCCCTCGACCCGCAAATTGATTTGAGCTTGCCCCTTAAACAAAGGCCAAAACGCCAGCTGCCATTGCACCTGCATGTGGCCTAAGCTGGGTAAAAAGTAGCTGCTAACTTGTGCGCGTCCATTCCAGAGCGAGCCTTGCGGCTGGGAAATTTGCACAGGGAGATTGGCCAATTTAGGCTCGATAAAACGCCAAATAAAATGCAGGGGCGCAGTCACGATTAACGTGCATAGAAAAATGATGCAACCCAAGGCCCAATACCAACGGGCATTCCAGATTTTTTTTAGCATTTGAATGGAAGAAGTCCCTTAAAAGTGCGGCCATTCTACTGAAGGAATCTTTAAAGCTCTAGCTCAAAATGCACCTTGGCATCCATGCCTAGGTGCAAGCGCAATATCAGTCGTTCAGTAGCGCGACTTGGGCTTTCGCGTCAACACGGAAAGCGTTGCTGTAAAGCGCGGGCTGGTTCGCACGCGAAGCGATAACAAAGCGGTACTCGCCCCCTGAGGCTGGGTTGTACCAGCGCGTTTCGTATTTAGCCATGCCGTCTTTGGCTTCATCCAGATAGCGCACTTCGATGTCGTAGCCTTCATCGCTGATGCGGTTGCCCTTCACGATCAAAGGCACCCAAGCTTGGCCTTCGCGCTTTTCAACCTGTACCAAGGCTTGATGCAAGTTGATTTGGCTGGCGTTCACATCGAGCCACTGCACACGCACATAGTCTTCGTCGCGCGCTTTGCTGGCCAGCACAGTTTCAGGCTGACTCAGCAAAGCGCGCTGCCCTTTGGCTTCTTGGGCTTCAGGGTAGAAATTATTCACTGTCAGCAGGTAATCCCAGTTGGGCTTCATTTCCGCGACCGAGCCTTCGCTTAAATAGTCTTGCGCCAAATGTTGAAGCTGCGCAGCCAAATAAGGCGTGTTGTTTTTACCATAGAGGGTATGGCCGCCTTCGTAATTCTGATAGGCGTATTCTTCGGGCGTGGTGGTGTAGCCAAAGTAACCATTAGAAACGCTGGCCACCCAAGTGTATTTCGGTGCTTGTCCCGCCTTGGCAAAAACATCATCCACCGCTTTGGCAATACGACGCCCAGACTCAACCGTCACCTCAAAGGGCAGCGGCAGCACCACCATGTCGTTGATGCGCAAAATTTGGAACATCACGGTATTGGGGAAGCTGTCTTTAGGCTCAAGCAAAGGCTGCAAGTAGGCAAAGCCTAAGTGTTGCTTGGTGCCTTGGCAGCCGTCTTTGAAGAAGGTGCGGCGAGTCATAAAGTTGCCACCATGGAAGAAGGGCATCAGCGTCAGCCAAGGGGTGCGACGCTCGTACGCGCCTGCCGCAACGGGCGTGCCTACCGCCGCGTCTTTGCACAGCTCGATACCATCGACCCTGTTGTGCTCACGGATATTCAGCTCACGCGCGGCGCTCGCCAGCGTCACCTTGCCAGTCAGAGCGGGTTCTAGCTCGTTAAAGAGCTCGATGGACGCGGCGCCAAGCTTATGGCCAAGCTCGCTGGATACTTTCCATTCAACAGGATAATGGCTAACCCAGTTATCGCCCTCGTCATGAACGTTGGGAGCCATATCGCCGTGCGTGCCGTTGGTCAAGGCCGATACCACCTGCCAAGAGGGCTGGTATTTGTCGGTCATCGCCCATTCCAAATCGCGCTGTGCGAAACCAAAAACGTCGCCGTTGTAGATGTCTACAGGCGCGGCAATGGTGGTGTTGTGCATGGAGAAACTACTAAAAGCCGCCAAGGGTTTGAATTTGCCGTCTTGGTCTTGGGCATCCACGCGCACCATGTAGAGGCTGGGATTAACCGCTTTGTATTTGGCTTCGGGGTCATCCAAGCTCAGGCCTTTAACGTCTTTATTGAGCACATAAGCGGTCATGGCGCGGTTGCGATTGAGGCCGTAGACGTCTTTTTTGCCTGTAGCAATCTTGGCTGGGCGGCGGTTTTCATAGGCGGCAATAATGCCATCGCTGATTTGATTGACCATCAGGTTGAGGTAGTTGGTTTCCAACCACTGGCCGCTGGAGGTGTGCTTGTTGTAAAAGTCGTTATCAAAGAAATTGACGGGCGAGGAATGGGTATGAGAGGCGGTAAAGGCGATATCCGAAGGTTTTAAACCCGTGGTTTCAGCAACCTTTGCCGCAATCATATGGTGTGCCAGCAAAGAGGCGGCGGTGAGGTCGCCCTGCACGATGGCCATAGCGTGGCCTTTACCATCGCTTAAATAAATCACCCGCGCCTTGATGCGTGTGCGAAAGCCTTCGCCTTTATTGGCCATCACTGAATACCCACCCATAGGCATACCAGGAGGCGGGGTAATATCGACGTTCACTGCGCCCGCTTCGGCGACACCACCTGCGCTTTGGAAGGTGTTTTGAGGCTGAGATACATGAAAAGATTGCGTGCTGGCACAGGCCGCTAAAGAAGCCGCCATCAGAAGGGTAACGATAAGACGCATGGGTATAACCTTAGGTTCTTGTTATTTTGTGGCACACTTGTACCATATTGATAAAGAGTCTGGCTATGGCTTTTTGGACTTTTTCCGTACAGGAAAAATTACTATGCTTTGCTCTGGCGTTTTTTCGGCGTTTGGCAGCGCAATCTCACCGCGAATCAGTGCTTCTTTGCGCACCTTTGGCCAGCGTTTAACCTGCCATTCCAATTGCATGGCTTCGCGCTTAGAGTCCGCCAAGTAAGTAAACACTACCACCAATTCGCCTTTGCCACGCAGAGCCTTAGCACCTTTAAGCCCACCCGCCTGATGCTCTTGTAAGCGCCTACTGACATCGGTGCTGACACCGCAATACAGGCTGCCTGAGCCTGTACGCAGCAAATACAACCACCAAGATGCCGCTGTTTTTTCCTCTGTCATTATTGCCTCTTGTGCAGAAATTAACCTTTTAGCGGCCAGAAAAAGGTCGTATCGTACGGCTTCCCCCAGCCACCGCAAGCCCGAGTCTTCTTATGCACCGTATTTTCCGTGATCCTTTTAGTGGCTTAAGCCACCTCGCTGGCGCCATCTTTGCCATCGTGGCGCTTTGCATCCTCGCGGCGCAGGCGGCGCTTTATGGCGGGGTGTGGCATATGGTGTCTTTTATGATTTTTGGCAGCACCATGCTACTGATGTTTGCCAGTAGCAGCCTTTATCACCTAATTCACGCGCAAGACTCTGTTATTCGGTGGCTAAAGCGCATCGACCATATGTCTATCTTTTTATTGATTGCAGGCACTTACACGCCTGTGTGTTTGGTGGCGCTCAACGGCCCTACTGGGTGGTGGCTATTTGGCGTGGTCTGGGGTATAGCGCTGATGGGCGTGGTACTTAAAGTGGTGTGGATTGGCGCGCCACGCTGGCTGTCTACGGTGTTTTACATGCTGATGGGCTGGCTGGTTGTGGCCTTCTACCCCGTTATGGATCACATTCCCGCCGATGCACTGCGCTGGATTGCCTACGGCGGACTGTGCTACACACTTGGCGCGGTAGTGTACGCCACCCAATGGCCCAACCCTTGGCCAAAGTGGTTTGGCTTTCACGATATTTGGCACTTGTTTGTCATTGCGGGCGCCTTCTGCCACTTCTGGGCTATCGCCTTTTATTTGGCCGAAGTCCCTGTCGGCTAACCGCCCGCACCCGCCATTGCGGGCAGAGCTTCGCCCTTGCCAGCGACCTCTTCCTAGGTGCAAAAGGGGGGGTGAACACAAAGGCCTAGGCTCGTGTTTTTTTAGGTAGTTATCCAAGCCGTTATTGCAGCAAAATCGGATTCAGCGTATAACGCCTGCGATTTTTGCGCTCCTTTTCCATGCTTTAAAAAGGCGGAACTGGCACCATAAGAGCCAAAGCGCAATGGACATCGTAGATTTTCTAAACAAGGTGAAATCCTGATGGCTACACAAACTGTAGATGTACTGTTGGTGGGCGGCGGCGTAATGAGCGTCACCCTAGGCACGCTGCTTACCAAGCTCGATCCCAGCTTAAAAATCACTTTGGTCGAACGCCTCGACCAAGTCGCCAGCGAAAGCACCAGCGGTTGGAATAACGCGGGCACGGGGCACGCAGGCTACTGCGAATTGAATTACACCCCAGAAGATGAACAAGGCAACGTCAGCATCGAACGTGCTTTTGCCATCAACACCAACTTTGAGATCTCCTTGCAGTTTTGGAGCTATTTGGTGCAAAACGGCGGGCTACCCGCACCCAAACAGTTTATCAACCCCACCCCGCACTCAAGCTTCGTTTGGGGTGAGAAGAACGTCGCGTTCTTGCGTCAGCGTCATCAAAAAATGAGCGCGCACCACTTATTCCAAGACATGGAATACAGTGAAGACCCCGAAGTGATCAAAAATTGGATGCCTCTGGTTATGGCTGGCCGTCCTGCGGGCGAGAAAGTCGCGGCAACGCGCATGGCCTACGGCAGCGATGTGGACTTTGGCTCCTTAACTCGCCACTTGCTTGCTATTTTGCAACAAAACCCCAACTTCCGTCTGATTACAGGCAGTGATGTCCACAGCCTCAGACAGCAAGCCGATAAATCTTGGTATGTGGGCTTAAACGAGCTGACCTCAGGCTCCAACAGCAGCCTCAAAGCACGCTTTGTGTTCCTAGGCGCAGGCGGCGGCGCTTTGCCCTTGCTGCAAGCAGCGGGCGTAAAAGAAAGCCTAGGCTACGGCGGCTTCCCCGTATCTGGGCAATGGCTGGTGTGCAAAGACCCCGCCATAGTGAAACAACACCACGCCAAGGTGTACGGCAAGGCCGCCCTGGGCGCGCCACCCATGTCCGTACCGCACTTAGACACGCGTATCATTGATGGCGAACCTGCGCTGCTGTTTGGCCCTTATGCGGGCTTTACCACCAAGTTCCTCAAAGAAGGCTCGTGGATGGATTTGATCGCCTCGATCAAGCCCAACAACCTGCTGCCCATTATGCAGGTTGGCCTAAGCAACATGGATCTAACCCGCTATTTGATCAGCGAAGTACTGCAATCGCATAAATCCCGCGTGGAAACCCTGCGCCAGTACTTCCCCAATGCCAAAGACAGCGACTGGAGCATCTCCCACGCAGGCCAGCGCGTGCAGATCATCAAGAAAGACAAAAACGGCAAAGGCTCGTTGGAGTTTGGTACGGAGCTGGTCGCCAGCGAAGACCGCACTCTGGCTGCGCTTTTGGGGGCCTCTCCTGGCGCTTCCGTTTCGGTTAAGGCCATGGTGGATGTGCTCGAACGCTGCTTTGCCGAGCAGGTGAAAGGCGGCTGGAATGCCAAGCTTAAAGAAATGATTCCTTCTTATGGCGAAGATCTGGCCACCAACAAAGAATTATTACTGAGCCTGCGTAAACAAACCCTCGAAACCTTAGCGCTTATCTAAGCCTGAGCCGAAACCAAGGGCGCTCTGTGAGCGCCCTTTTCTTTTATGAACGAATTTACAGGCACCCTGCCCTTTCATACCCAACTACAGCGCCCTTACATTGCCTTAGCCCCGATGGAAGGCCTGATGGACTTTCACCTGCGCGATATCCTCACTCGCGTAGGCGGCATAGATCACTGCGTTACCGAGTTTATTCGCGTCGTCGATCTCGTTTACCCCGCCAAGGTCTTTCGCCGCTTCTGCCCCGAGCTATTCAACGGCGGGCGCACCGCCTCAGGCACGCCTGTGCACGTTCAGCTGCTTGGCTCGAACCCACAAAGCATGGCCGCTAACGCCCGTAAAGCCGCACAGCTTGGCGCACCCGCCATCGACCTGAACTTTGGCTGCCCTGCCAAAACCGTGAACAAAAGCCAAGGTGGTGCGGTGCTTCTGCAACACACGCACCTGCTGCACGACATTGCTCTTGCCGTGCGCCAAGCCGTACCCAGCCACATTCCTGTAAGCGCCAAAATCCGCCTAGGCTACTGCGATAAAAGTTTGGCTGTCGATAACGCCTTAGCGCTTAGCGAGGCAGGTATTCAATGGCTTACCGTGCATGCGCGCACCAAAACCGAAGGCTACAAGCCACCTGCCTACTGGGAGTACATTGCCAAAATTAAAGAAAAGCTGCGCATTCCTGTGCTGGCCAACGGTGAAATTTGGCAAGCCCAAGATGCCCGCAACTGCATGGCACAAAGTGGCAGTGATTTATTGATGATTGGCCGAGGCTTGGTCTCCATGCCCGATCTTGCTCTGCAAATTAAACGCAGCTTTGCCTTAGTGGAGCATCAGGATTTTACCTGGCAACAACAGCTGCATTTGTTTTTGCAGCTCGCACCCAAATTAGCGCATTTAAAAGACCGATCCAGCACCGACCGCTTAAAACAATGGCTGTTTTATTTCACCCGCCATTTTTCTGAAATTAACGAGCTGTTTCAAATCGTCAAAAAAGAACAAGAGCTAGCCACTTTCCTAGAAAAAACTCAGCATTTTTTACAAGAACACGCTTAATGATTTTTTCTTAGAATCGCAGCCCCA
>JBDKHD010000126.1:0-23500 GCA_039797885.1 Pseudomonadota bacterium | reverse complement strand
AAACCATTGAAGTCACTCTAGCCAGCTATAAAAGCGATAAATCTCCGCAAAAAGCCGACTTTTTGGCACAGGAAAACCAAGAAGGCAGCGGCACTCTGGACGAAGAGCGAATGTTAACCACGGACCAAGAAACCATTTTCCAGTCCAACAGCATTAATGAAACCTCCTTGCATGAGCAGCAAGCCAGCGCCCCAAAAAAAATCGATGGTAAAAATCATCTGATTACCACCCTAGGCCAATCCGTAAACAAAGTGAAAGTGGAGCAACAGCTGGCCAAGGAAGAGCTGGACTTACCCAATGGACCAGAGCAAAGCTTACTTGAGCGCAGCCTAGAGATGGCAAGCCTTGAAGCCAAGCTCGATAGCCTACGTCAAACTCAGGCTAAAAAACCGCGCGTACAGCGTCTGACCGCCTCCTCCACTATGAAAGCCACCGATGCCTACTATGTAAACAGTTGGCGCAAGCGCATCGAAGACAACGGTGCGCGCAACTACCCGCGCGAGGCCGAAAGTTGCGTTGATAACTGCCGTCTGCGCGTGCTGGTATCCATCAACGCCAACGGCACTATTCGTGAGCTCAATATTTTAGAATCCTCTGGGCGTAAAGCCTTAGACGATGCCGCGCTGCGTATTGTGCGTATGTCTGCACCCTTTGCGCCCTTTGATGAAGAAATGCGCAAAACCACCGATGTGCTCGAAATTATCCGCACTTGGCAGTTTAAAGGTAATCGTTATCTATCGGATGCGGGCTAATGCAAGAGCTGTCCTGTCTTAAACACCAATTTTTATTGGCCATGCCCAAGCTCAAAGACTCTTACTTCGCGGGCGCGGTGGTGTATTTGTGTGAGCATCATAGCGAGGGCGCGATGGGCTTGGTGTTAAACCGCACCTTGCCTGTGGGCTTTTTTGATATCTGTGAGCAGCTGGATTTGCCTTTAAACGCAGGCATTGCTCCCGAAATTTTTGCAGGCGGGCCAGTTAAAATCGAGAACGGTTTTGTGTTGCACCGTGAGCAAGGCAACTGGGGTGGCACGCTGCATATCAATGAAGAAGCGCACCTGACCTCCTCCAAAGACATCTTGCGCGCCATTGCCGCAGGCTCAGGCCCCAAGAATTACCGCATTGCCCTAGGCTGCGCCAGCTGGAGCGCGGGGCAATTGGAAAAAGAGCTGCAAACTAACTCTTGGCTTACGGTCGAGGCCTCTCCTGAGCTTATTTTCGATACCCCCGCTACCGAGCTTTACACGCAAGCTTTGGCCAAGCTGGGCGTGAGTATAGAATTTTTGTGCGCCGAGGCAGGCCATGCCTGAAACCCTTCCTGCTACTTTATTGCGCCTGATGGCTTTTGACTTTGGCACCAAACGTATCGGCATTGCGGTCGGGCAACGGTTAACCGCCACGGCTGAGCCGCTGAACCCAATCAAAGCGCAAGACGGTATTCCGAATTGGGATGAGCTTGGCCGCATTATCGAACAATGGAACCCCGATGCTTTTGTGGTAGGCCTGCCATTGAATATGGACGGCAGTTCCAGCGAAATGAGCACGCGCGCAAATAAGTTCGCGAAGCGTTTAGAAGGGCGTTATCATCGCCGCGTTTTTACCCACGACGAGCGTTTATCAAGCTATGAGGCCAAGGGCTATGTGCTGGCTCAAGGAGGCAGTCGTGATTTTGGCAAGCATTCCGTTGATGGTTTGGCTGCCCAGCTGGTACTTGAAAGCTGGATGGCCGAACACCCACTTGAATAAGGGTTGTGTATGAGCCTTCCTAATATTGAAACCCTCTTTACGGCATTAAACGCCGATTTGTCGCGTTATTTGGCCGAGCAATCCATCCAAAATCCGCTTTTTGTCGGCATTCGCACCGGTGGCGTGTGGGTGGCAGAGCGCTTGCAGCACAGTCTTGCATTGCAGGGTGATCTGGGCGTGCTGGATATCAGCTTTCATCGTGACGACTTCAGCTACATTGGCCTGCATCCTGAGGTAAAAGGCTCGGAGCTGCCCGAGAGCATCGAAGACCGCCATATTATTTTGGTTGATGACGTGATTATGAGTGGCCGTACGATTCGCGCGGCAATGAACGAGCTGTTTGATTTTGGTCGTCCCGCCAGCATTAGTTTGGTGTGTTTACTGGACGTTGGTCGTCGTGAGCTGCCCATTCAGCCTGATTTGTGTGGCGCAGTGCTGTCTTTGCAAGAAGGCCAGCATGTGAAACTGACAGGCCCTTCACCCTTAGCATTAACCTTGGCATAAAGAGAATTGTATGAGCCTTGATCCTTGTAAAGTGCAGCTCACCGCCGATGGCCGTCTAAAGCATTTTTTGACCACCGAAGGGCTAAGCAAAGAACTCTTAACGGAAATTTTGGATACCGCCGATTCTTTTATCAGCACGCAAGAGCGCGATGTGAAGAAAGTACCGCTGCTGCGTGGTAAAACGGTGGTTAACCTGTTTTTTGAAAACAGCACCCGCACTCGCGCTACCTTCGAGCTGGCGGCAAAGCGGCTGTCTGCGGATATTTTAAATTTGGACATTGCGCGTTCTTCGGCCTCCAAGGGTGAAACCCTGATGGATACGCTGTGGAACTTAGAAGCCATGTACAGCGATATGTTTGTGGTGCGTCATGGCGATTCAGGGGCGGCGCATTTTATTGCCGAGCAGGTCACTCCTCATGTTGCCATCATCAACGCAGGTGATGGTCGCCACGCGCACCCAACGCAAGCCATGCTCGATATGCTCACCATTCGCCGCCATAAGGGTGGGATTGAAGGCAAGATCGTAGCTATCGTTGGCGATATTTTGCATTCGCGCGTCGCGCGCTCGCAGATCCATGCGCTGCGTACCTTGGGGGCGGCCGAAGTGCGCGTGATAGGCCCTGGCACTTTACTGCCGCATAACATTGAAAACCTAGGCTGCAACGTGTTTTACCGCATGGAAGAGGGGCTAAAAGACTGCGACGTAGTCATTATGCTGCGTTTGCAAAAAGAGCGGATGCAGTCGGCTTTACTGCCCAGTGAAAGCGAATTTTTTAAACTCTATGGCCTGACCGAAGACAAGCTGCGTCTGGCTAAGCCCGATGCCATTGTGATGCACCCAGGCCCCATCAATCGTGGCGTGGAAATCGATTCTACCGTGGCCGACGGTGCGCAATCGGTCATCCTCAACCAAGTCAGCTACGGCATAGCGGTGCGTATGGCGGTGATGGCGATGGCCATGAGTGGCCAGCAGCAAGAAAAGAACGAACGCAACGGTGAAGGAGCCTAATGATGAGCAGCTTAGCGATTTTAAATGCCCGCTTACTCGACCCTTCAGCGCAGCTCGATAGTACGCAAAACCTACTGGTCGAAAACGGGCGTATTGCCGCGATCGGCGCACTCATCCCTGCTCATGTGGTCGAGCACATCGACGCCCAAGGTCAATGGCTGATTCCTGGCCTTATCGATTTGGGTGCAAATTTAGGCAGTGCGGGCAACATCCCCAGCGAAGCCAAGGCCGCATTACAGGGTGGTTTTACCCATGTCTGCGCCTTGCCCGATGCCAGCCCTGTGCTTGATAACGCCGCCTTGGTGCAGGCTTGGGTGGAAAAGGCTGCCAAAGCAGGCCAAGCCAAAGTGCTGCCGTTGGGGGCGCTGACGCAAGGGCTGGTGGGCGAGCAATTGGCGTCCATGGTGGGGCTGATGGAAACAGGTTGTGTGGCGCTGTCCAACGCGCGCGCGCCGTTCAAAAACAGCTATGTGCTGCGTCGCGTGATGGAATACGCCGCCACTTACGGTATCCCGATTTTTATTGCCCCCGATGATGCCTCCTTGTCGGGCGCAGGCTGCATGCACGAAGGCAAAGTTGCCACTCGTTTAGGCTTAACGGGCGTGCCGCGCTCGGCCGAAACTATCGCACTGTCGCAGGCGCTGCTATTGATTCAGCAAACGGGCGTGCGTGCGCATATCAGCCAAATCAGCTGCGCCCGCAGCTTGCAACTGCTGCAACGTGCACGTGAAGACGGCATTGCCGTTACCGCTGATACGCCCTTGGCAAACTTGATTTACACCGACGAAGATGTTGTAGGCTTTAACAGTCAATTCAACGTGCGCCCTGTATTACGCAGTGAAGTGGATCGCCAAGCGTTGCTGGCGGCGGTGAACGAAGGTGAGCTGGCCATCAGCTCCAACCATCGTCCGCACGATGTCGCCGCGAAAAAAGCCACCTTTGCCGACGCTCAGCCTGGTATGAGTATGTTTGATGGCTTTCTGCCTATGGCCTTAACCCTAGTCGCTAAGGGCGAGCTGAAATTGGCAGCGCTGCTAAATGCACTTTCGGCTCTGCCTGCGCAGGTGCTGGGTATGACGCATGGGCTAAAAGTGGGTAATGAGTTCAGCGCTGTGCTTTATCAGCCTGATGCGGTACATCGCTATCGCCGTTCTGAGTTGGCTTCAAAAGGACGCAACAGCCCACTGGCAGGGCAAACTCTGCAAGGCGAGGTAAAAGCGGCTTTTGTTGCGGGCGAGCGGGTATTTTAGCTAGCCAAAGAGCTGGTAAATCGACTTGTAGGTGTCGGAGCCACTGCTGGTGCCTGAGTTCATGGCTTGCAGCTGCTTGATGGCGTCCTGCTGTTCTTGCAGGCGTTTACCCTGAGTACTGGCTGTTGAATATGGGCTGACGCTTGCGGGTGCAGCGGCGGCTTCCAGTCCTTTTTCTTGGCTGCGTACCATGTCCGAGCTAGCGGCTCCTACGCGACCTAGATTGATCAAGGTATCGCTTTTCTTGCTGGTAAACGCCGTCGCCAACTTCGTTTCATCTAAGGCCAAAGTGCCGTCAGCCTGAGAGCGAATGCCTAGGGCGTCTAATTCTTTGCTGGACTTTTCTAATAAGGCTTGCTGCGGCTCTTGCACAGCGCTAACAAGATTTTTGTCGCTGAGGTTTTTGCCTAAAGTTTGCTGTTTATTAAAGGCCGTGACAAAGCTTTCGGCGGCTTTTTTAGCATCAGCAAGGTTGTTGATTTTACTGACTTCTTGTAAGGCCTTAACTGAGGTTTTAACTTCATCTAGGCTGCTTGTGGCCTTGCCGAGGTCGGAGGTTTTAACCGTTGTGGATGGAGCCGCATCGTCTTTTTTGACAGGGGTTGTAGGACGGGTAACAGCGGGATTTTCACGGAAAACAGGCGCATGTGCCGTTTTTTTACCTGCAAATTGGACAAACATGTAGGCATTTACCATACCGTTTATGTTCATACGTAGTCTCCCGCTGACCCTCATACCAATGTATGAGCTTGCTGTTTATTTTTCAATCAGCTGGAGATGAAAGACAGCTTACAAAATCCCTCGCTGTGCTGACTGCGTTTTGCGACAGTACCGCGCTTCGATGCGGTTATGGCGGTGGGCGTTTACGTTTTAAGGGCATAAAAAAACCGGCCTGTGGGCCGGTCGTTTTGGCTTTAAGCTTGTGACTTAAAGGTCAGCCAAAGAGGTCAGCGGATAGTTGGCAGGATAGGGCTTGCGCGCTACGCCTGTGTCTATGGCTGCTTGAGCAACAGCGGCTGCCACTGTGCTCAATAAACGGGTATCAACGGCTTTAGGAATGATGTATTCACGGCCAAACTTCAGCTCTTTCAAGCCATAGGCAGTTAATACTTCCTGAGTAACGGGTTCTTTGGCTAAAGCCGCTAAAGCTTTGGCGGCAGCTAGCTTCATTTCTTCGTTAATGCGACGTGCACGCACGTCTAAGGCACCACGGAAAATAAAGGGAAAACCCAGCACGTTGTTGACCTGATTGGGGTAGTCGGAGCGACCTGTGGCCATAATGGCATCAGGGCGAGCCTCGGCGACCACTTCTGGCATGATTTCAGGAACGGGGTTGGCGCAAGCAAAAATAATGGGATTTTTGGCCATGCCTTTAATTTGTTCACCCGTGACCATGTTGGGGCCGGATAAACCAAGCAGAATGTCGGCGCCATTTAGGGCGTCTTCGACAGTGCGTTTGTCTGTATCAATCGCAAAGGCTTGTTTGTATTGGTTTAAATCGGTGCGCTTGGAGTGGATCACACCCTTGCGGTCACACATAAAAATATTTTCAGGTTTCATGCCTGCCAGTATCAGCAGTTTGGTGCATGAAATTGCAGCGGCGCCAGCGCCGATGACACACATTTTCACTTCGGCAATGTTCTTGCCCAAGATCTCCAGTGAGTTCATCACACCTGCAACTGTAACAATGGCTGTACCGTGTTGGTCATCATGGAAAACCGGTATATCGCATTGCTCGATAAGAGTACGCTCAATCTCGAAGCATTCGGGTGCTTTGATGTCTTCAAGGTTGATGCCGCCGAAGGTAACGGCGATACGGCGCACGGTATCAATAAAAGCCTGTGGGCTTTCTGCTTCCACTTCAATATCGATGGCATTCACACCAGCAAAGCGCTTGAACAACAAGCTTTTGCCTTCCATTACGGGCTTCGAGGCTAAGGGACCTAAGTCACCCAAGCCTAAAATAGCAGTACCGTCGGAAATAACAGCCACGAGGTTGCCTTTGCCGGTGTAACGGTAGGCGTTTTCGGGATCTGCGGCGATTTCTTTGACTGGCTCGGCGACACCTGGGCTATAGGCCAATGACAGATCACGGGATGTCTGCGCAGGCTTCGTCAGCTCGATGCTGATTTTGCCAGGCTTAGGGAACTGATGATAATCCAGAGCAGCTTGTTTTAAATCTTGAGACATAGTGTGTTCGTCCAGTGTCAACGCGTTAGAAAGACCCTAATGTATCATTTGAGGACAAATGCGCAAAAGGGCCGTCCTTTCTATCAAAAAACTGGGGATTTTTCCAGTGCTGTACGCTAAAGCGTGGCTTTTCTTGATTTAGCTAAAGCTTACAAGGTAAAGACAGTTCAACGCGTAGCCCAGGATTCTGGTTTTGCGCGCAGATTTTGCCTTGGTGCAAACGAATGATGCGCTGCGTTAAGGCTAGTCCTAGGCCATAGCCGCCTGCGGCGTGGTCGCGGGCGTGATCCACTTGCGTGAAGGGGTTGAATATGTTGCCTAGGGCGTCCTCGGGTACGCCAGAGCCTTGGTCGATCAGCCACAGCTGAATATGATCGCCCTCGCGCTTGGCTCCTAATGTCAAGGTGGAGCCGACTGGGCTGTGGCGAATGGCGTTGCGCAAGATGTTATCAAAGGCGCGCTCCATTAAGAGCCAATCCCAGCGGGCGTACATTTTGTCTTGAGGTAGTTGCAGCTGCATTTGCAGGTGTTTTTGGTCAAGCTCGACGGCGGCTTCCTCCAGCCAAGCTTGCAATTTTGATTGCAAAATCAAGCGTTCGGTTTGCAGCAGGTTGTGATTGCCTTGTTTTAAGCGAGCAAGATCAAGAATCTGGCTGATCAGTAGGTTCACCTGATTGGCGGCGCGTTCAATGCGATTGTGTTCGCTGTTTAACAGCTGGGCTTGGTCTTTTTTGCGCGCTATGCCTAGGGCGATTTGTAAACGGGTTAGCGGTGAGCGCAGCTCGTGTGAGACATCGTGCAGCAGTTGCTCTTGGCTATTTAATAGATTTTGCATGGCCTCAGCCATTTTGACGATCTCATGGGCGAGTACGCCCGTTTCGTCTTTGCGCAGCGCGATTTGCCGTATTTCATCGAGATTAAAATCGCCAGCAGCCAAACGTCGCACATTGAGTTGTAATTGGCGAATGGGGCGAATTAGGCTCCACACCAATAAGGCGCAGAGTAGGGTTACAACGATGAGTGTGGCTGCCAAAATCAGCAGGCGATCCTGCACTTCAAATACGCCAAACCAAGAGTCGTGAGCAACCGCTATATACAAATAGCCTTGTTGCTCGATCGGGCCGATGGTCAGCCAGCCGTTTTCTTGACCAAATAAAACTTGGCTTTGATTGCCCGCGACATCAACAAAGTCTTCTAGGTTATGAGGCAGATGGCTGGAGAGGTCGGCGGGAACAGAAACCAGATTCCAGCCCGAATTCATTTTGCGCCACAGCTTGCGCCCTTCGGCGACAATAGGGCGCTCTTGTTCAATAAGCTGGACTAAAAGCTGAATTTCATGAGAGTTAGCAGGGCGGGAGAATTTGTGTTCAAGCCAATTGCTGAGGCTAAATGCCGCTCCCATGGCTAAAAAGAGCGCAAACCAAAACCACAAAAAAATGCGCCAAAAGAGCGACATGAACCCGCCTTAATGTGCCAGCATGTAGCCGCGCGAACGCACGGTTTTGATCCATTCGCTGCCGTCTTTGCGCGTGCCAAGCTTTTTACGCAGGTTGCTGACGTGCATATCAATGGAGCGATCGTAGGCCATCAGTTTGCGCCCCAGCGCGGCGCTGGAAAGGCTGTCTTTGTCCACCAGAGTGCCGATGTTTTCGAGCAATGTTTGCAGCACGCTGAACTCCGCCCCAGTAAGAGGCAGCTCTACGCCTGCCAGCAGCACTTGGCGCTTGGTAATGTTGAGCGAAAGTTCGTCGGCAATCAAAACGCCGCTGTGCTGTTCACAGCTCATGTCAATTCGACGAAACAGCGCCTTAATGCGCGCCAACAATTCATGGTGGTGGTAAGGCTTGGGAATGTAATCGTCGGCACCGTATTCTAAGCCCAGGACTCGATCGACACTCTCGCCGCGCGCGGTGAGCATGATGACAGGAATGGTGGAGCTTTGGCGCAGCTTCTTTAGCAGATCAAACCCGTTCATCTTGGGCAGCATGACGTCCAACAAGACTAGGCTGTAGGCTCCAGACAGCGCCGCCTGCAACCCCGTTTCGCCGTCTTGTACGGCTTTGAGTGTCAGCCCTTCCATGGCCAAATACTCTTGTAGTAATTCGCCCAGTTCGAAGTCATCGTCAATCAGTAAAATCGGTTGCATGCCAATCTCTCATCAAGGTAGGGCGCTTACATAACAAAAAACACACAAAAAATCATGTATCTTTACCCCTCTTTGCGTTTCCCGCCTAAAAGGATCGCTAGCCACTGCGTAGTGGGGTTGGCGTTTAGGCTGATTTTTACCACCATCGTCAAAGGAACGCACAAAATCATCCCAATAGGCCCCCACAGCCAACCCCAGAACAGCAAGGACAGCAACACCACCAAAGGCGAGATGCCTAGGGAATTACCCATAAGCCTAGGCTCAAGCACATTGCCAAGCAGGATGTTAGCAGCGGTATAAAGCGCTGCGACTAATCCTGCGGTCATGGGATCTTGCATCAGGAGTGACAGTAAAATAGCGGGAATGGCCGCCACAATAGAGCCAATGGTAGGGATGTAATTAAGGATAAACGCCAACACCGCCCACAGCGACGCATAGGGGACATCGAGCCAGTATAAAAACACCCAAACCACCAGTGAAGTAACTAGGCCGATCAGGGTTTTTAGCATCAGGTAAGACTGCACACTGCGGCTGATGTCTTTGAAATGCACAAGTGTTTGCGTGTTGTCACCGAGCGCGGCCTTTAGTTTGCTGGGAAAATCTGAAGCCTCCAGCAAGATAAACATGATAATCAGCACGATAAGCAAGGTATTGCTCATGATGTCGCTTAGGCTATAAAGCACGCTGGTGGTGGTGTGCATCAGCTGGCTAGGGTTGATTAAATTTTTGATGGTGTCGTTGGATAGGTCGAGGCCAAAAGAATGCAGCCATGGGTCGTATTGGGTAAGCAGTTGTTGTAGGCGCTGCTGATACAGCGGTAAATCACCGTAAAAAGCCGTCACCGTTCCCGCAAAGAAAGACACGACCGCCACACCCAAAGAAATGAGCAATAACAGGACCATCAAAACCGCCAAGCCTTCGGGAATTTTGCAGCCCTTAAGAAAGCGCATAATCGGGATGGCTAAAATGGCGACAAAAGCGGCCAGCAGCACAGGAATTAAAATAGGCGAAGCCCACTTGAGCCCCGCTAAAATAATTAACGCGGCGGCAATCAGTACAAGCGGATGGGCAGAGGGTTTTTCAGGCATAGTCATACTCCTTGTAAGTCCGTGGCACGATACTAAAGCGCGCCACAATTCGCCAGCACCAAGCTGTCACGAATTAGTTCTTGCATAATCCTTGAAAATCGCTAGTATGCGCGCCCATTGCGGAAGTGGCGAAATTGGTAGACGCACTGGATTTAGGTTCCAGCGCCGCGAGGCATGAGAGTTCGAGTCTCTCCTTCCGTACCATTCTTAAAGGCTTTTGTTTTTACAAAAGTCGCATTCAAATTTTAAAAAATCTTCGTAGAATGTTTGGCTTCTTGTTCACAACAGGCGAATGACTGTGCTTGGGTTGTTATTGCTGCTCGTTTTTTTGCTGTTGGGTTTGGTGTTGCAACAATTGTTGCATATGCCTTTGCCTGCCTCCATTTTAGGGATGCTGTTGCTGCTGTTTTTTTTATTGCTACGCGGCAAAACGCCCGAAAGCTTAAATCAAATTAGTCGCACTCTATCGCCGCTCTTACCGCTTTTTATCATCCCTGTTAGCGTTGGTATTGTGACGCAAAAAACTTTGTTGCAAGAGCACGGTTTACTGCTGTTTGGTATTATGGCGCTGAGCTTAATTCCAGGGGCGCTGCTGTGCGCTTGGATTATGAAAGGCGGTAAGGCGGAATTATGAGTTTTTTATTTGCAACACCGTTGTTTTGGACGACTCTGACTATCGCGGCTTTTGCCTTGGGGCAGGTGCTGTATCGGCGCAGCCATAATCACCCCTTGCTGCAACCCATGTTGGTGGGCATGGTGATTTTGGTGGCGGTGATTGAACTTAGTGGCAGCAGTTATCAAAGTTATATGGCAGGCGGCGATTATTTAAATCAAATGCTTGCCCCTGTGGTGGTGATGCTGGCTGTGCCTATGTATGCCTTTGTGCACGCCATGCGCAAAGAGTGGCTGCGTATTGTGGTGGCGGTAAGCCTAGGCAGCGCAGTGACGATTTTCGTGGCAGGCGGCCTGACTTATTGGCTGTTAGGCGATGAAGTCGTCGCCAAAACCGCGCTGACCAAGTCCATTACTACACCCATTGCTGTGGCAGTCGCCGAGCAGCTGGGCGGTATTCCCGCGCTGGCTGCGGCCTTTGTTATGGTCTCGGGCTTGCTGGGGGCGTTTTTGATTCCCAGCTTGCTGAAAGTGACAAAGCTTAATGCGCCACAGTCTATGGGGGTGGCATTGGGCGTTTGTGCACACGCCATAGGTACGGCGCGTGCGTTAGAAGAAGGCCAGCAGCAAGCCGCTTATGCGGCAATGGCGATGACGCTAACGGGCGTACTGCACGCCATAGTATTGCCTTTGTTATTTTAGCTGCGTACCTGCGTTTCCAGCGTTTGATGCAGGCTTTGAGCCTCGGCTACGGTGCGCTCGATGATGTCTTTCACGCAGGCTATGTCGTGAATCAGGCCTTGCGTTTGGCCAATAAACTGCACGCCCTTGTTTAAATCCCCTTGCACTGTGGCGGCCTGAATACGCGGCACGCTGGCACCAAAATAAGCCAACAGTTTGACCTTGTTGATCATCAGCATCATGCCTGCCAGCACTTTCCATATCGGTTGGTTCACTATTTTGGCGGCTTTGCTGGCCTCAAGGCTGGCGCGTACAAAACCCATGGGTTTGCGTGTGGCTTTGATGGCCGCAGGGGTGCGCATCACGCGCGCATAGAGTCCGTCAAAATTGTTGGAATAAATCGTGTCTTGCTCGGATTTGGTCACGACAGCCTCTTTGGTATTTGGGTGCAGCTGGCTTTCTAAGCTGGTTGCCAATCGTGAACCCATTGCCACGCCAGCGGCGCCTAAAGCCAATGCCGCCAACAAGCCTCGGCCATCGGCAAAGCCACCTGTGGCAATAATAGGGATGCGCACCTTGCTGGCGAGAGCGGGAATTAATACTAAAGACGTCACAGCACCACCGTGTGCCGCAGCTTCGTGCCCTGTTACGAGTAAGGCATCCGCGCCTATGGCTTGGGCGCTGAGTGCGTGCTTTTCACTGACCACAGTGGCGATGACCTTGCCGCCGTAAGCATGAGCGCGTTTTACCAGCCAATCGCCTTTGCCCAATGAAAAGTTGATAACGGGGACTTTCTCGGTCAGCGCCACTTCGGCGTTTTCTTTGGATCCAGGCATCAGCAAGGTAATACCTATGCCAAAAGGTTTGTCGGTGAGGGAGCGAATACGCAAGATGGCTTGGCGGGTTTGTTCAGGCGACAGTGGCCCGGTGGCTAAAATGCCTAAGCCGCCTGCGTTGGCGACCGCAGCCACCAGTTCAGGGGTAGAAATCCAGCTCATGCCAGGAAGAACAATGGGGTGTCGGATGCCAAAGAGTTCGGTAATTCGAGTATGCATAGCCTGCTCCTAAAAAGAGCGGGCTATTGTACTGATTTTTTAGCGGCTGGGTACGACAGGCGCGGCCTGATTTTTTTGGACAAAATCGAGAAAATTTTGCTGGCGTTGCTCGGGAGTCATATCGCGCAGCTGCTCTAAATGTTGCAAACGCAACTGACGCTGGCTTAGGGAATCTTGCATTTGTTGTTGTTGCAAAGAGCGGTAAAAGTTATCCAGAGCTTGGCGCTGTTCGGGGCGATTGTTGTTCCATTCTAAGGCTTGCAGTGCAGGATCGGGGCGCACGGGAGCGTCGGCCCAAGATGGCAAGCCTACAAAACTGATTAGAAAAAAAGGTACTACGCTAAGACGCACTGCACGGCTCCGTTCTTATTGTTGTGGCATTGTAATAATTATAATTCTTAAAAATCGAGCTAAGTGGCGTAAAACTCAGGTAAATACGGCTAGCTGTGTTTGATCTTCGGAAAATACAGCCGCACCTTTAACCCGCCTCCAGGGTGATTGACCAAGGTAATTTCACCTTGATGATAATGCACCACGCGCTCGGCAATTGCCAAGCCCAGGCCAAAACCACGATGCCCTTTTTTCAGGCTGTCTGGGCTTCTTTGCCGAGATTCTTCATTGCGCACAAAGGGTTTTAATAAATCGTGCAACAGATGTTCAGGGACGCCTGGGCCGTGATCCCGAATTTCAATCACCACGCTGTCCTCGTATTTGGCGGTCACTTCTACAGCCGTATTGGGCGCGGTGTGCAATAGGGCGTTGCGAATGATGTTTTCAAACGCTGAGGCCAACAAGCGCGCATCGCCTTGCACCCACAGCGGGCACTCAGGGTAGGTCAGGCGCAGAGTATTATCTTGGCGTTCAAATTTGGCGTCCGCGACGACCTGTTTAAGTAAGTCACGCACGTCCAACAGTTGCCACGCCGCGCAATTTTGCAGCGTTTCAAGGCGAGCCATGTTGAGCAAATCTTCGATTAATTCATTTAAACGCTGCGTTTCCAATTCGATGCGATCTAAAAATTCTTGCTGCTCGGGCAAGGCATCCATGCGTGCTAGCTCTAATGCTACGACGCTGCGGGCTAAGGGTGAGCGCAGCTCGTGCGAAACATCACTGAGCAATTGTTTTTGATCGTCGAGCATGCGCTGCAAACGCTCGGCCATTTGTGCAAACTCGCGCCCCAGTTCTCCCACTTCATCGCTGCGCGCCAGCACTTTGGCAGAAATACGCACAGGGCGCTGCCCTTCGGCAAAGGCTTTCACGCTGCGGCGCAGTGAAAATAAGGGACGGGTGAGATAGCGCGATAATAAAAAACTTAACACCGTAAAAAGCAAAATAGAGGCGACTAAACCTAAGCCTAAATACGCAGGCAAATTGAAAACCGCCAAAGGATGCACAAATTCCACAACTAACAAATAAATGCGGCCGTCGGTGGAAGCAATGGGGGCTTTAACCAAAATTTCGGACTTACCTAAGGAGTTGATGCGTGCCTGATAGGAGTCGGCGGCCAAGGCGTAATCGATGACCGCTTGGGGTGGTGCGGGGGTGAGGCTGAGGCCTTGGTTGTCAAAAACATAGGCGTTGACGCTTGGGTAGCGTGAAAATGTAAGCAGCCATTCCAAGAGTAAGGGCTCGCCACCGCGCTGTAACATCAGCTCGGCCGCAGAAATGTAGCCACCCGTGGGCGCAATGAGGTTTTCGGAGTCGTTTGACCATTGGCGATAATAGGCCGACAGCAGCAGAGCCACCAAAACAGCAACCAAGCTGGTAGCCATAAAAGCCAAATACAGGCGAATAAAGATCCCGCGCATGGGTTAGGGCGTGTCCTCGGTCGCATACATATAGCCCAAGCCGCGCACAGTGCGAATCCGTGGCTCGCCTTTGTTATTGGTGCCCAGTTTTTTACGCAGATTGCTTAGATGCATATCGAGGCTGCGGTCAAATAGTGTGAGAGAGCGTTGCAAGGATTGTTCGGCGAGGTTGTTTTTTTCGATTATTTTTCCAGGCTCGCGTGCCAAGGTGCTAAGGATATTAAATTCGGTCAGGGTTAAATCGAGCGATTTGGCGTTACGAAATACTTGGTGTTGGCCAAAATCGATGGTTAGGTCATCAATTTGCATCTGTTCGCTGGCAACTTCGATGGGGCGACCTCGGCGCAAAATAGAGCGCAAGCGTGCGGAGAGTTCGCGAGGGTTGCAGGGTTTGGCGAGGTAATCATCAGCGCCAATTTCCAGCCCGTCGATGCGATCCATTTCATCGCCCTTGGCGGTGAGCATCAGCACAGGTACATGGCTGCGAGAGCGTAAGGTGCGCAGTATGTCTAAGCCATTTCCACCTGGCAGCATAATATCTAAAATGACGGCTTGGTATTTACCGCTTAAAGCTTCTTTTAAGCCTGCTTCGGCATCGTGTACAACTTCTACCTGAAACAGCTCGCGCTCCAAATAACGCTTGAGGAGGGCGCAGAGCTCTTGATCATCATCCACTAATAAAATGTTCATTGTTTCCCCTTATTTCGAAGGTGCAAGAGTTCAGGAAATGCAAAGGGATTGCAATGCTTTGGCCTATTTTGTGGTGTCCCAAACTAGTTTTCGGTCTCTTCGGTGCTGCGGTGGTGTTTGGCGACAAAATCAAAGGCATCACTTACGGCGTCAGCGACGATTTTATTGCTGTGGGTAAGCTCGTCTTGGGTCATGTAGAAGGCCATATCCACTTTGTGACGAATATAGCGAGCAGGCAAGCGATTAAGCGCCACGCAGGCAACGTCGGTCAGAAAATCTGCGCTGGAGTTGGAGTATTCCTCTTTAACGCGGTATTGGATTTCTTCGGCAACCAACGGTTCAAAGTAGTTGTAGATTTGTTTGATAGACATAGTCCGTCCTCCATGAAATTGATATTGCGTGTAGCGCTTCTGCTTTTTGCTGCTTTAATTTAAGCACGGTATTTTCAAGTGTCGATGAGAAAGTCTATGAAAAAAGTCAGTGATTTAATGATTCAACAAGTTTGTACGCTAAAAACCCATGATAACTTACAGGATGCGGAGCAATTAATGGGCAGCAAGCAAATTCGCCATATCCCTGTGGTGGATAGTGCGGGCAAGCTGGTTGGGCTATTAACGCAAAAAGAGGTGCTGGCTGAGGCCTTCCGCATTACCGATAAATTTGGTGCGCATTTGCTTAAAACCTATTTGGCGCAAACGTCCATTGATAAAGTGATGCGCCAAGATATGACTGCCGTTCCTGCTGATATGAATTTAAAAGAAGCGGGTGCGGCGCTGTTGCAAAAGCGCAGCGGCTGCATTTTGGTTGTCGATGCCGAGCAACAACTGCTCGGCATTTTAAGCTCGCAAGACTTTGTGCGTCTGGCGCCACAGTTGCTTTAAAATCGCGGCGAAACGAGGGCTTCCCCGCTTAACGAATTAGCAACAAAACAGTGCGCGTGGGCTTTTTCATGCATGGCGCGCACGGTTTCTGCATCAGGAATTTTCTCCCCTGCAAAGGTGGCTTTAGGCGTTAGCTTAATTTTAGCCACCCACATTTTTCCGTCTTCGCGCGTTTGTACCGTGGCCGTGGCCACATCCTCATAGCTTTCTACCACTAAGCGTTTTTTAGCGGCCACTGCCAAAAAAGTTTGCATGTGGCAGCTGGCCAGCGCTCCTGCTAACAGCTGTTCGGGGTCGGTACCAAAATCGTTGTTGGCTCCGCCTGCGGTGACGGCCTCATTATTTTCAAAAGCGATTTGATGCTTACGGTTGAAACCTTCGTGAGAAAACTCACCGTCTTTGTGCCAACGAATTTGGGCTTGGTGTTCGGACATAGTCGTTACTCCAAAACTTTGCGTAGGGTGAAAGCACCACGTAAATCACCGACTTTAAAACCCGTGGCTTGATCGTCTGGGTACAGCTCGGTGAGTTTGGTTTGCACTTCAGCGCCGAGATTACTGCCATGGCAGGTAATACACATTTCGGCGGTAGGAATAGCTTTCATAAAGCGGTATTCGCCTTGCACTATGGCACTGGCGGTGAGGGTGGCGGGGTCTTCACCGGCTTTTTTGCGCTGTTCAAATTGCAATAGGGTTTCCAGCTCCCAGTCGTCGGGGCGATTGTCGATATTGCGGGTGCGCAAAGAGGTGCGGCCAACTTGCCAGCCGTCGCTGCTGGCTTTTTGGGCGATGGCAGGCGCTTGCAGGTTGCACGCAGCAAGAGCGTTGACCGGGCCTTTCTCCAGCCCTGTTTTTAGGGTATTTAACAGCTCGGCGGCAAAGGGTTGTAAGTGCGCTTTGGCGTCTTGTGCGAGAGCACTTTGGTCAAGCTGATGGGCTTGTGCGGGCAAGCTGAGAACGGCGGCAAGCAAGAGGTATTTCATCGGTGGCTCCTAGGTGGTGGCTATATAGCTGCATAATTATATAGAAAAATTGCTAGGTGGTGAACTTTTGCTGCGGCGAACTTGCGGCTTGCGTTTTATCTTGGCTGACCAAAGAGGAATGTCAGCCAAGATAATGCCAGCCAAAGGGCAACAGTGTATAGTTCGCGCTCATTTTTTTGCGGCTTAGATTTATGATGCTAAGAGCCTTACTTTGTAGCCTGTGTGCATTGCTGCTTTCAGGTTGTGCCATTGGCAATCTGCCTGGCAACCTCTCACGCGCGATGATGAATCAATACGACCCTGCTATTGTAGCGTCGGGTGCGCCTGCTTATTTATTGTTGCTGGATGCGCTGATTTTAACTTACCCCAATGACGAAGATACCTTGCTTGCAGGGGCGCGCTTGTACGGTGCTTATGCGGGGACTTTTGCGCAAAACCCTGAGCAGGCCAAAAGTATGGCCAATAAAGCCATGGGCTACGCGCGCCGCGCGTTATGCACTTATGACAGCGACGCCTGTGTGCTTATTGATGGCCCGCAAGATAAGTTGCTCGATGGTTTAAAACAAAACTTTGATGAAGATGATCTGCCTGTGTTTTACGCTATGGCTGCCGCTTGGGCGGGCTGGATACAGGCCAACAGCGACAACTGGAGCGCCATTGCTCAGCTTGGCAAGGTCAAAATTCTGATGGAATGGGTTGCAAGCCAAGACCCCGGCTACGACAACGCCATGGTGCAAGTGTATTTAGGTGTGCTGGAAACTCAGTTGCCACCGTCTTTGGGCGGCAAGCCTGAGCTGGGTCGTGCCTATTTTGAGCGTGCGATTGAACTGAGCCAAGGCCATAACCTGATGGCCTATGTGCTCTTTGCCAAGCAGTATGCGCGCTTGCTGTTTGAGCAAGAGCTGCACGATAAGCTGTTAAAAGAAGCGCTGGCGGCTTCGCCCCAGTACGAAGGTTTAACCCTGATTAACCGGTTGGCGCAGCGCCAAGCGCAGCAATTATTAGATCAATCTGCCGATTATTTCGAGTGAGTAAGCCATGTTTCGATACCTTTTAGCCCTGTGTTTGGCTGCGTTGTTAAGCCCTTTGGCGCAAGCCGCGCCCACTACCTTAAAAATTGCTACTATTGCTCCTGATGGCACGGGCTGGATGAAGCTTATGCGCAAGGCCGCCGATGAGATCGACAGCCAAACGCAAGGCCGCGTGAAGGTGCGTTATTTCCCAGGTGGCGTACAAGGCAGCGACAAAAGCGTGCTGCGTAAAATTCAAATTCGTCAATTACAGGGCGGAGCGGTGTCCGTTGGGGCGCTGTCTTCCATTACCAATATGACGCAGCTGTACAGTTTGCCCTTCACTTTTCGCAATCTTGATGAAATCCGCGCGGTGCGTGGGGAGTTTGACCCTTACATTGCCAAAGCCTTGGAAGAAAAAGGCTACAGCTTGCTGGGTTTGTCCGAAGGCGGTTTTGCTTATTTGATGTCCAACAGCCCGCTGCGCAGCTCGGTGGATGTGCGTACCAAAAAAGTTTGGATTCCAGAGGGCGATGTCATCAGCCAAACCACCTTTGAAAACGGTAAGGTCGAACCGATTTCTCTGCCTATTTCCGACGTTTACACCAGTTTGCAAACGGGTTTAATCGACACGGTGGGTGCGAACCTGTCTTCGGTCATTGCTTTGCAATGGCACACCAAAATGAGCTACGCCACCGATTACCCGCTGATTTTCCTCTTTGGCATGTTGGTTGTGGATTCTCGTGCGATGGCTAGTATTTCGCCTGCCGACCAAACCATAGTGCGTGAAGCCATGCGCAAAGCGTTTAAAGAAATGGACGAGCAAAACGCCAAAGATGAAAAAGGGGCGCGCGAAGCCTTGATAGCCAACGGTATGCAGTTTGTGCAGCTCAATGAGGCCGACAAAGCCGCTTGGCGTGAGATGGCGGGCAGAAGCATGCAAACTCTGCGCGAGAAAAATATCTACCCCGTAGATGTATACAGCAAGCTGCAAGCTCGCCTAGCCGAGCTGCGTAAGGGCCGATAATGCGCAATCTGTTGAAATGGCTGTACCGTGTGGAAGATGGCCTGCTGGTGGCTTTGCTGCTGGCGATGATCGTGCTGGCGGGGGTCGATATCCTTGCGCGTTTGGCGCTGGGCAGTGGTATGGCTTGGATTGCCCCCGTGCTGCGTGTCTTGGTGTTGTGGATTGGCTTGCTTGGGGCATTGGTAGCCACACGCAGCCGTGAACACATTGCCATCGATGTGCTCAGTCGTTTTGCTCCTGTGCCTGTGCGCACGGCTATGCACTTTGTGGCGGCGGCCTTTGCCGCTTTTATTTGCTTGGCTTTGGCTTATTACAGCAAAAACTTTGTGCAAACCGCCTACGAGTTTGGCGATAAGGCTTTTTCCGATGTCCCAGCTTGGCTGTTGCAGCTGATTATCCCTATCACTTTTGGGCTGATGGGGCTGCGCTTTACCGTGCAGGCCGTGCAAGCCTTGTTACCTAGCAGCCAGAAGGTGACGGCATGAGTATGCTCGTTCCTGTTGTACTGCTGCTGCTGGCTTTAGCGGGCGCGCCACTTTTTGCCATTATCGCCGCCAGCGCCATGTGGGGCTTTTGGCAGGCAGATGTCGATCTGCAAACCATGGCCATCAATATCTATCAAATTGCGGAAATGCCTGTTCTGGTGGCTATTCCGCTTTTTACTTTTGCGGGCTATTTGCTCGGTGAAAGCAAAGCGCCACAGCGTTTGGTGCGCATTACGGATGCCTTTTTAGGCTGGATGCCAGGTGGTTTGGCCGTTGTTGCACTCACCGCCTGTGCGCTTTTCACGGCCTTTACGGGTGCATCGGGCGTGACCATCGTGGCTTTGGGTGCGCTCTTAGTACCTGCGCTGCAAAAGGCGGGCTATCCAGAAAAGTTTAACTTAGGCTTGGTCACGACCTCAGGCAGCCTAGGTTTGTTGTTTGCGCCGTCCTTGCCTTTGATTTTGTACGGTGTGGTGGCGCAGCAAATGGCGCTGGAAACCCCAGTAAGCATCGATAGCCTGTTTGTCGCAGGGATTCTGCCAGGGCTTTTGATGTTGGTGGCGTTGTCTTTATACAGTGCGTGGCAATCGCGCGGCATGGTGCGTGAAACCCACCCCTTCAATAAAAAAGAAGCTTGGGCAGCGCTTAAAGACAGCGCTTGGGAATTGCCTTTGCCGGTGGTGATTTTAGGCGGCATTTATTCTGGCTATTTTGCTGTGTCTGAAGCCGCCGCGCTGACGGCTTTTTATGTGTTGGTGGTGTCGGTGGTGATTCGCCGTGAAATCAGCCTGCGCCGCTTGCCTGTGGTGATGCGCGATTCGATGAAGCTGGTCGGGGCGATTTTATTGATTCTGGGAGTGTCTTTGGCTTCAACCAATTACATGATCGATGCAGGCATCCCCGAGCAGATTTTTAATTTTATCCAGCAGCACATCAGCAGCCCCATTACTTTCTTACTGTTGCTTACGTTGTTTTTGCTGGTGCTTGGCATGATGCTGGATATTTTTTCGGCCATCGTCATTATGATTCCGATCATTCTGCCTATTGCGGTGCAGTACGGTATTCATCCGATTCATTTGGGAATTTTATTCTTGGCGAACATGCAGCTGGGGTATTTCACTCCGCCTGTGGGGATGAATCTCTTTATTGCCAGCTTCCGCTTCAACAAACCCGTGATGCAGCTGTATCTGGCGACCATTCCGTTCTTCTTTATTTTGCTCGCCTGCGTGCTGGTGATTACGTTCTGGCCGTGGCTGAGCCTAGGTATGTTGTAGGCTTTCTGTCGGGATGTTGGAGCTATTTGGGCGTGCAAGCAGCGCCCTAAAACCTAAATAGCAGGCATAAAAAAACCGCCCAATGGCGGTTTTTTTCGTTTGGGCACAGCTTATTTTTTGAAGCTGCCGAAACGCTTGTTGAAACGGTCGATGCGGCCGCCAGTGTCTACCACTTTTTGCTTGCCAGTATAGAAGGGGTGGCAGGCAGAGCACACGTCGAGATACATGCTACCAGGACGAGTGGATTTGGTTTTGATTACGTTGCCGCAAGAGCAAGTTGCTTCGAGCGCTGCGTATTCAGGATGAATATCTTTTTGCATAAAACACCTTAAAGGCTTCACGCCGCCACTTGCATGACATCTTGTTGATACAAGTACCGCGCTACTGGTTAGTAGAAAAAATCTTGCTCTTGCTTGAGCAATAAGGATGCGCATAATACCAGAGCCGACTCTTGCAGCAAGTTTTTTATGACTTTTTTTGTTGTTAATGTGGCCTTACCTGTACCTTTGCGGCGCACATTTGACTATCTGCCCCAAGCAGGCGAAGGCATTGAATCTTACCCCTCAGGTCTTTGTGTGCGCGTGCAGTTCGCAGGCCAACTGCTGACTGGCGTCGTGCTGCACACTGCCACTCACACCGATGTTCCCGCCAATAAGCTCAAAGCCATTTTGGCCACTCTAGAGCCCAAGCCTTTGCTGGGGGTAGAAGAGCTGCAACTGGCGCAGTGGCTCAGTGAGTATTACCACCACAGTCTTGGTGCGGTGCTGGAGCTGTTTTTGCCCGCCATGATTCGACGCGGCTCAACCCTTGCCGAAGCCGATGTCCGTTCGTGGCGCAAAGTACAAGAGCCAAGCTCGATGCTTAAGGGCAGTAAGCAACAAGCGCTTTGGGTACTCTTTGCTCGCCAGCCTTTGTGGGCGCACAGCCAGCTTACGGCTCAGGGTTTTACGCTGGCGCAAATGCAAAAACTACAAGGACTAGGGCTGATACAAGAGGAGCTGAAACTGCCTATTCCCTATGCCAGCCCCGCGCCCAATCCCGCTTTAATGTTAAATGCGCAGCAGCAGCAGGCGCTTAATGCCTTAAGCGCAAGCCTTGGCCGTTTTCAGCCGTTTTTATTGGAAGGTATCACGGGGTCGGGCAAAACCGAGGTTTATTTACGTCTAATACAGGCCGCGCTGGATAAGGGCTTGCAGGCCTTGGTGCTGGTTCCTGAAATTGGCCTGACGCCGCAAACGGTGCGCCGCTTTCAGGCGCGTTTTGCTGTGCCTGTCGCGCTTCTGCACTCTGGCTTAAACGACCGTGAGCGTTTGCAGGGCTGGCGACAAGCCAAAGAAGGCGTGGCGCGCATTTTAATCGGCACGCGCTCGGCCATTTTTACGCCCATGCCTGAGCTTGGGCTGATTATCATCGACGAAGAGCACGATGGCTCTTTTAAGCAGCAAGATGGGCTGCGCTACAACGCCCGCGACTTTGCCATGGTACGCGCACGCAGCAACGGCATCCCCATTGTGCTGGGATCGGCCACGCCCGCGTTAGAAACCTTGCACAATGCGCTAAGCGGCAAGTACCAGCATCTGACGTTGCAGCAGCGCGCGGGGGGTGCTAAGCCGCCTAGCATCAAGCTGCACAGCATGCAAAATCGCCCGATGATTGCAGGCTTTAGCCAAGCTATTTTGCCCGTGATGCGTGACCACCTAGAGCGCAACAAACAAGTGCTGGTGTTTTTAAATCGCCGTGGTTACGCCCCTTTGGTGGCTTGCCAAAGCTGCGGCTGGCTGGCGCAATGCCGTTATTGCGATGCGCGCATGACCCTGCACCAAAGCCCATCTCGGCTACAGTGCCATCACTGCGACTACCACAATCCAGTGCCGCCGTGCTGCCCCAAGTGCCAAGGCGCGCTGGTCGATAACGGCCAAGGCACAGAAAAAGTGCAAGAAGCGCTGCGCGATCTTTTTCCTAATGTGCCCATTCATCGCGTCGATCGTGACAGCATCAGCGGCAAGCAAGCCTTCGATCGTTTTTACGAAGAGGTACACAAAGGCGAGGCCTGTATTTTGGTGGGCACGCAAATGCTGGCCAAAGGCCATCACTTTCCCGATGTCACTTTGGTGGTGATTCTGGATGCCGACTCAGGGCTGTTTAGCCACGATTTTCGCGGCCTAGAGCACAGCGCGCAGCTGATCGAGCAGGTCGCAGGCCGAGCAGGGCGCGAGCAAGACCCTGGCGAGGTGTGGATTCAAACTCTGTACGCCGCCCATCCCATGCTCAACCTACTGGTGGACAGTGGCTATCACGCGCTGGCCTTGGCACTTTTGGCTGAGCGCGCCGTGCAAGGCTTGCCGCCTTATAGCCGCATGGCCATGCTGGGTAGCGACAGCACCGAGGCGCAGCTGGCGCGTACTTTGTTGCAGCAGGTACGCGCTTTAGCCGAGCAGCATCTAAAAATCACATACCCCAAGCACAGCCTTGCCCCCGTTCAATTACTGGGGCCAAGCCCCGCTATTATGGAGCGCCGCGCTGGGCGCTTTCGTTTTCAGCTGCAATTTTTTTCAAGTGACCGTCAAGCCTTGCACAAGCTGCTTTATGTACTGACGCAATTTTTAGAAGCGCAAAAACCCAATGCCAAGCTACGCTGGCACTTTGATATAGACCCTATGGATATTCTGTAATGACCCCAAACCTGAAAAACCCCATTCACCTTCTGGCCTTTGGCTTTGGCTCAGGTCTTGCCCCTAAAGCGCCTGGTACGTTTGGCACTTTGGCAGCCATCCCGCTGTGGTGGCTGCTGCTGCAAGGCACGCCAACTTGGGCCTATGTGGCGGTGCTGGCTTCGGGCTTTGCCTTTGGGGTGTGGATTTGCGAAAAAACTTCGCAAGACTTAGGCGTACACGACCACAGTGGCATCGTCTTTGATGAGTGGATTGGCCTGTGGCTGACGCTTATCTGGCTGCCTTGGGGGGATAACCTTGCGCACAATCTGGCCTGGCTGGCTGCGGGCTTTGTCGTTTTTCGCTTTTTCGATATTTTAAAGCCTTGGCCTATTCGCTGGCTCGACGCCAA